>JAEDFO010000015.1 GCA_016292745.1 Muribaculaceae bacterium
TTGGTTTTTGCTTATCCGTTCGACGTCGTGAGACGCCGGCGGATTTCTTTTTCCCCGTCCCCAGCACACACCCCCACTCTAAGCGCCTATGGCGCACTGTAAATCGATAGAAATGAACATACCTCCTCATGACCCAAAAAATATCTGAATCAGGCTGTCGGTGTAATAGTTGGTTAGGTTAATTAGTGCAAAGCGGTGGACGCTCCGGCTTAGGGGCATCCACCGCTAATTGTATGCCATTCCTGAGGGGGCGGTTCAGAAATCGATGCCGGCGCGGATGGCAATGGCTGCCGTCACGCCGTCGAGATAGTAATCGTCGTGGTAGTAGTAATCGCTTCGGGCCGATGGCATCAGCTGACGGTCGCAGTGCTGCAGGTCGAGGTTCACCCCTATGTTGAACCCGGCTCTGCCGTTGATGGGGAATCGGCATCCCATGCCCACCGAGCCATATAGTCCGTCGATTTTTCCGGCGGAATAGCCCACCTTGATGTCGACGTAGGGCGCCACGCTGAGAGGCATCATAAACCGGAATGCGCCGTATATGGGCACATTGGTCCAATCCAGCTGCTTATAGTAGTTTATGCCCAGTCCGGCACCAAAAAACACAAACTGGCTGAACTGCACGCCGTGGGTGGTGAGCACCGACACCTGGTCCCACGATGGCTCGCGGCTATAATCGTAGTAATAATCGTCGTGGAACTGTATGCCGAAGGCATATCCGGCCTCAACGAAACCCTTGTAGCCCTTTGAGGGGGCTGCCTCCTGCCAATATCCCTGTGCGGATGCCGGCAGCGCCATTGCGACAACTGCGGCAAGCATCATAGCTAATCGTCTCATAACTAAATGTATGGATATGTTGTAACTCCACCACAAATGTAGAGCAAGAGCGAGTGAAAAACAAGCAATCAGACCCAAAAATCGGCGATTTTTCGGCATAACCACACAGATATCGGGATTTATTGCTAAATTTGCGGTTTAAAATGTCAAAATCTTACTAAGGTGGATACAAAGTATATTTTCGTAACAGGAGGAGTGGTTTCCTCATTGGGAAAAGGTATCATTTCATCATCGCTAGCACGCCTGCTGCTATCACGCGGCTTTAAAGTGACAATCCAGAAGTTCGACCCCTACATCAACATCGACCCCGGTACGCTCAACCCTTATGAGCACGGCGAATGCTACGTGACCGTCGACGGGCACGAGGCCGACCTCGACCTGGGCCACTACGAGCGATTCACCAACATTCGCACCTCGCGCGCCAACAACATTACCACCGGACGTATCTACCAAAGCGTAATCGACAAGGAACGCCGCGGCGACTATCTGGGAAAGACAGTGCAGATTATCCCTCACATCACCGACGAAATCAAGCGCAACGTGAAGCTGCTGGGCAACACCGGCAAGTACGATTTCGTGATTACCGAAATCGGCGGAACCGTGGGCGACATCGAATCGCTCCCGTTCATCGAAAGCGTGCGCCAGCTACGCTGGGAGCTCGGCAAGAAGTGCATATGCATACACCTCACTTATGTGCCCTACATACGCGCTGCCAAGGAGCTGAAAACCAAGCCTACACAGCACTCGGTGAAGCAGCTGCAATCGGTGGGTATCCAGCCCGACATCCTGATTCTCCGCACCGAGAAGGACATACCGGCAGCCATGCGCCGCAAGGTGGCCCAGTTCTGCAACGTCGACCCCGACTCCGTTATCCAGTCGATCGACGTGCCCACCATCTACGAGGTGCCCATCAAGATGCACGAGCAAAAACTCGACGAGATTATCCTGCGCAAGACCGACACCCCATACAGCGGCGAGCCCGACATGGCCAAGTGGAATCAATATCTTGACAAGTTGCGCAACGCCAAGGAGACAGTAAAGATAGGCCTGGTGGGCAAATACGTCGAGCTACAGGACGCATATAAATCGATCAACGAAGCCCTCTTCCAGTCGGCCACCTACGAGGACCACAAGCTCGACCTTCGCTACATCAGCTCGGAAAAGCTCACCGACGCCAACGTCGACGAAGCCCTGAGCCCGATGGACGGAATCATCGTGGCCCCCGGATTCGGGCAACGCGGCATCGAAGGCAAGTTCGTGGCACTGAAATGGTGTCGCGAGCACAATGTGCCCACTTTCGGCATCTGCCTGGGCATGCAGTGCATGGTAATTGAATTTGCCCGCAACGTCCTGGGCCTTGCCGACGCCAACAGCACCGAGATGGACCCCAAGACCGCTCACAACGTAATCGACCTGATGGAAGAGCAGAAAAGCATCTCCAACATGGGCGGTACCATGCGTCTGGGCGCCTACCTGTGTCGTCTGGCCGAAGGCTCGAAAGTGGCCCAAGCCTATGGCACCACCCAGGTGGAGGAACGCCACCGCCACCGCTTCGAATTCAACAACGACTATCGCGAGGCATTCGAAGCCCACGGCATGCGCTGTGTGGGCGAAAACCCCGAAAGCCATCTGGTGGAAGTGGTGGAAATGCCATCGAAAAAATGGTATATCGGCACACAGTATCACCCCGAATACAGCAGCACCGTGCTCAACCCACACCCGCTGTTCGTTTCGTTTGTGAAGGCTGCAATCGACAACAAAAAGAAATAAAACTTACTGCGAGAGAGAGTATAACCCAACAATATCATCATTATTACAACTACTGAATGGACAAAAACACGATTACCGGTTTGCTGCTGATGGCAGTGGTGATGTTCGGCTTCATGTGGCTGAACCAACCCTCGGAAGAGGAACTCGCCGAGCAGCGCAAACAACAGCAGGCCCAGCAAGAACAGCAGGCCCAGGCAAAGCAAAGCATCGAAGCCACCGACACCCTCTCGGCTTCTGAAATCCGCAACCTCGCCACAGTGGTGGCATCGTACGGCAAGCAAATGCCCGACGGCTCGAAAACCGTGAACGACGAAAACGTAGCCCTCACATGGGCCGACGGTCAAGTATCGGGCTCCATCGCACTCGCCGACACCACAGTATCGCTCGATGCCGTCATAAACCGCTCACTGGCTCCTCTGACATATAACCAGGCTATGACCGCCGTGCGCCGTCTGGCCAACAACACCGCCCGATACAAGAACTTTGCCGCAAGCATGACCGGATCCGACACCACCGTGGTGCTCGAAAACGAACTGCTCAGCCTCGAAGTATCGTCGAAAGGCGGAATCATTTCCTCGGCAGTGCTTAAAACCTACAACAACTGCCACAACGAGCCTGTGCGCCTCTTCACCGCCGACACCGACAGCTACAGCTTCGTGCTCAACGCCACCGACACCCGCTACGACACCAAGGACTTCTACTTTGTGCCGACACAACTCAACGACTCCACGCTGCTGATGACACTCGACCTCGGCGAAGCAAAGTTCGGCTTGCGCTACACCCTGCCTCACGACAGCTATCTGGTGAAGATGGAAGTGGTGCAGGAGCACATGAACAAGGTGATTCCCGTAAACATCGCCGACATGGGCTTCAACTGGCAGCAGAAAATGGTGCGCAACGAAAAAGGCCGAATGTTTGAGGAACGTAACAGCGCAATATACTACAAATTCTCGAAAGGCGACGTCGACAACCTCAACGAAAACGGCGACGACGACGAACGCATCAACGACAAGCTGAAATGGATTGGCTTCAAGAACCAATTCTTCTCGTCGGTAATCATCCCCGACAAATACTTCCTCGACGCCAACCTCGAAAGCAAGTCGATAGGCACCGACAACGCCGACAACGCCCTCTATCTGAAGAACATGAACGCCACCGCCAACCTCGACTACTCGTCGGAGGCTCCCGTGGCCGCATCGTTCCACTTCTTCTTCGGCCCTAACAAATATCCTTTGCTCTCGAGCTACGACGACGTGATTTCTCCCGACGAAGACCTCGACCTCACTCGCCTGATTCCGCTCGGCTGGAGCTTCTTCCGATTCATCAACACCGTAATCATAATCCCAATTTTCAACTTCCTCGGCGGATATGTAGCCAACTACGGTATCATCATTCTGCTCCTCACCCTGTTCATCAAGCTCATCCTGTTCCCGCTCACCTACAAGAGCATGATATCGCAAGCCAAGATGCGCCTGCTCGCGCCCGACATCAAGGCCATCAACGACAAATATCCCGGACAGGAAAACGCCATGACACGTCAGCAGAAAACCATGGCCCTCTACAGCCAGGCCGGCGCAAGCCCATTCAGCGGCTGTCTGCCCATGCTCCTGCAGTTGCCAATCCTCTTTGCAATGTTCACATTCTTCCCATCGTGCATCGAGCTCCGCGGCGAGCCGTTCCTCTGGGTAAAGGACCTTTCGGCCCCTGATGCCATCGTCAGCTGGAACGCTCAGATTCCGTTCATCACCAACTACTTCGGCAACCACATCAGCCTGTTCTGCTTGCTCATGACCGTCACCAACATTATCTACACACGCATCAACATGCAAAACCAGGGCGGCAGCCAGATGCCCGGCATGAAAATCATGATGTATGCAATGCCGATAATGTTCCTCGTGTTTTTCAACAACTACGCAGCCGGCTTGAGCTACTACTACTTCATCTCACTGCTCATCACCATCATCCAAACCTACGTGTTCCGCCACTTCGTAAGCGAAAAGAAGTTGCGCGAGGTGATGGCACAGAACGCCAAAAAGCCGAAAAAGAAAAGCGGATTCATGGCACGCCTCGAAGAGGCTCAGCGCCAGCAGCAAGCTGCCATCCGCGCACAGCAGCAACAGCAAAAGAAAGGCAAACACTGATAATTGCCCCTCCAGGCAATAGCCATAACAATGAAAAGCGTCGCAGCCACATCATGTGGCCGCGACGCTTTCGCTTTCACAACCACTGCAAATTCAGCGGTTGTCGCTTTATTTTGGGCGGGCGTTTGCAATTGTCAATAAATCGGATTAATTTTGCAACTGCTCCAGTTTCGCGAGCAATCGCGGCCGGCGCTCACGGCAGGCTTAGGCTTGCCGAAATCGGTGATAGCCTCAAAATCATTTTAGGCTCATGTATTCAAACTTGGCAGTTATGCATGCAACGGAGCCTTCAGGCCTATCGCCATCATTATTGCTTAATCGAGCCATATGGCTTCCCAGCATAAATGGTGTGGAGTTTTTCTTTATCTGTTGCATAGGTATGCCAAGACCTGAATACGAGATAGAGCATCACCTCTCCACACCTTTTTTATTTTAAGGCATTTAGTATTTTCACCATATGGCCGACACAACCCAGCAAGACAAGACGATGCACCAATTCAGCATCGGGCGGCTCCCCCAACGCGACTTCCCCGACAGAAATGCCGACCGGTATGCCTATCTCGGCACCGCAGCCCTTGAGCAGCTCCTTGCCGAAAAGCCTAATCCAGCATGCACTTATTATCTGAAAATCGTCGACTCCGGCGGCCGGCATCTGTATCTGCAGTGCCGCAAATGGCCGGCCGGCGACAACACCATCCTACTCTCCGACCTCAATCTCCGTCGGCTCGGCATTGTCAACTCCTCGCAACTGGGACGCAAACTGATGGCAATGCGCACATGCCTGTTCATGTGCTTGTGGCGCAACCCGCTCCGACGCGTCAGCTACTGCTTCCGCATTGCCGTCGTTGCCGTTGCTGCAGCATTGATTGCCGCATTCTATTCAATTTACAGCATCGTATAACCCCACCGTGCTTACCACCACGCATTTTATTCCGTTTTTATTTGCATATCACCGATTTTTCGCATATTTCAGTGAATAATTATTATATTTAATTCCATTTTATAATTATTATTGCTATTTTTGCAAAAATATAACACCATAAAAGTTGATTCGTTTATGAAAAACAAGCGTGCTCGACTTCAAGTTATTATCGATTTGATTCGAAACAACTGCATCGGCAGCCAGGAGGAACTATCGAAAATCTTGGCTGGGAAAGGTCATAAAGTAACTCAAGCCACACTGTCGCGCGACCTTAAACTTCTAAAAATCACGAAAGTCGCCACCGATATGGGCGGTTACATGTACATCATCCCCGACAGCAACAACATCCAGGACAAAATGCTCTCGGCTGGCAAGACATCTATCAAGGAAAGCAATGTAGCCTCTTTCGTGTCTATACAGATTTCGCGCAACATTGCCGTCATCAAGACCCGCAACGGCTATGCAAGCGGCCTTGCCTACGACATCGACATGAGCCGTACTCCCGAAATCCTCGGCACCATCGCCGGAGCCGACACTCTTTTTGCCGTGCTCCGCGAAGATGTGAGCCAAGACCGCGCGCTTGAAATTTTCTCAAAATTTTTACCTATCAGCATTGAACCCATATAAAACTTTATTAAGGTAAGTATTAAACAAAAAATGACCGAAACTAACGAGATTGAAGTACTTGTGGCCGATGCAAGCCACATTGGTTACGTCGACGAGATTCTCGACACCATCAACAGGGCAGCCAAGATTCGCGGTACCGGTATCGCCAAGCGCTCGCCTGAGTACGTCAAACAGAAAATGATTGAACGCAAAGCCGTCATTGCGCTTTGCAAAGGGGAATTTGCAGGATTCAGCTACATCGAATCCTGGAGTAACAAAGCATTTGTGGCCAATTCAGGCCTCATTGTGGCCGATAAGTTTCGCGGCCACGGGTTAGCCAAACGAATTAAACGACGAATTTTCAGGCTGTCGCGCGAAATGTTTCCGGCAGCCAAGATTTTCAGCCTCACCACCGGCGAAGCCGTAATGAAAATGAACAACGAACTCGGATACCGTCCTGTGGTGTTCAAGTCGCTCACCGACGACGAAGCTTTCTGGAAAGGGTGCGAAAGCTGTGTGAACTTCGACATCCTGCAGCGAAACGGCCGGCACATGTGCCTCTGTACCGGCATGCTCTACGACCCGGCTGAACATCCCGACGAAGACCTCAGCGAATAACTCGCATCTCACCACCGGCAACATCGCGCGACAGCACGCGATGCCATGATTCAATTTTTATTCTAACCCACATCAACTTATATTACAATGGAAAAGAAAAAAGTAGTTCTCGCCTTCAGCGGCGGTCTCGATACATCATTCTGCGTGAAATACCTCAGTGAAGACTGCGGTTACGACGTTTACACTGCTATTGCCAACACCGGCGGCTTCTCCAAACAGGAACTCGCCAACATCGAGGCTCGTGCACTGGCTCTCGGAGCCGTGAAACACGCCTCGCTCGACATTACCCACGAATACTACGACCGAAGCATCCGCTACATGGTGTTTGGCAACGTCCTTCGAAACGGCACCTACCCGATATCGGTAAGTTCAGAACGCATTTTCCAGGCAATCGCAATCATAAACTACGCCAAATCGATTGGAGCCGACTGTGTGGCACACGGAAGCACCAGTGCCGGCAACGACCAAGTGCGTTTCGACAGCACTTTCCAGATTCTTGCACCGGAAATTGAAATCATCACTCCTACTCGCGACATGAACCTCACTCGAGATTACGAAATAAACTATCTCAAGGAGCACGGATATGAAGCCGACTTCAAGAAACTGGAATATTCCATCAATAAAGGTCTGTGGGGCACAAGCATCGGCGGAAAGGAAACCCTGCACAGCAACGAGACTCTTCCCGAGGAGGCTTACCCTACACAGATGACTGCCACTGCCGAGGAGCGCATCACCCTCAGCTTCGAACAAGGCGAGCTCGCCGCTATCAACGGCAAGCACTACACCGACAAGGTGGCTGCCATCCAGGACCTTGAGGCTCTCGTGGCCCCTTACGCACTCGGCCGCGACATGCACATCGGCGACACCATCATCGGCATCAAGGGCCGCGTGGGATTCGAAGCCGGTGCGCCACTGCTTATCATCGCTGCCCACAAGATGCTCGAGAAGCACACCCTCACCAAGTGGCAACAATACTGGAAGGACCAGTTGGGCAACTGGTATGGCATGTTCCTGCACGAATCGCAATACCTCGAGCCGGTGATGCGCGACATTGAACGATTCCTCGAATCGTCGCAGCAAAATGTCACCGGAACTGTGATTGTCGACCTCAAGCCATACCGCTATGTGCTCGTGGGCGTGGAAAGCGACTTCGACCTTATGCGCACCGACTTCGGCGAATACGGCGAACTCAGCAAGGCCTGGACTGCCGACGACGTGAAGGGCTTCACCCGCATTTTCTCCAACCAAATGAAGATTTTCCATAACAACCAAGTTAAAAACAACAAGATAAAGCAATGATTAAGGCAGGCATCATCGGCGGAGCCGGTTACACAGCAGGTGAGCTCATCAGACTGCTCATCAACCATCCCGACGTGCAATTGATGTGGGTTAACAGTTCAAGCAACGCCGGAAATCCGGTAGCAAGTGTCCACCAAGGTCTCATAGGCGAAACCGACCTCGTTTTCACCGACCAAACTCCTTTCGACGAAATCAACGTGCTCTTCTTCTGCACCCCACACGGGCAGACACGCACTTTCCTCGAATCGCACTCCGTGCCCGACGACTTGCGCATTATCGACCTCTCCACCGATTACAGGCATCAGGACGGCACTCACGACTTCGTGTACGGCCTCCCTGAGCTCAACCGGAAGGCAATTGTTCGCGGAGCCAAGCACATTGCCAACCCCGGATGCTTTGCCACTGCCATTCAGCTCGCCCTGCTCCCGTTGGCGAAAAACCTGCTACTCAACAAGGACGTGCATGTGTTTGCCATCACTGGAAGCACCGGGGCAGGCGTAAAGCCTGCACCTACGTCGCACTTCTCGTGGCGTAACGACAACATTTCAATCTACAAGCCGTTCAGGCACCAGCACCTCGACGAAATCCGTCAGTCGCTCAGCCAGCTCCAGAACAGCTTCGCTTCGGAAATCGACTTCATTCCCGTGCGCGGCTGCTTCTCGCGCGGCATATTCGCCACGCTCTACCTCGATTGCCCGGTTGAGCTGTCGGAAATCCGACGCCTATACGACGATTACTATTCCGACCACAATTTCACCTTTGTCACCGATAAGATGCCCGACCTTAAGGATGTGGTCAACACCAACAAATGCCTGCTCCACCTCGAAAAGGAGGGCAACAAGCTAATCATCGTTTCGGTTATCGACAATCTGCTGAAAGGTGCATCTGGCACTGCCGTGCACAACATGAACCTGCTGTTCGGCTTGCACGAACGCACCGGTCTGTGCCTAAAGGGCTCAGCTTTCTGATTCTTTATCTCTAACTCCTCGTACGATGAAACTTTTCGACGTATATCCTCTTTTCGACATCGAAATAGTGAAGGGCCGCGGATGCTACACCTACGACTCTCTTGGCAACGAATATATCGACCTTTACGGCGGACATGCCGTGATTTCGATAGGCCACTCTCACCCTCACTATCTTGAAGCCATCAACCGCCAGGCCTCGAATCTGGTGTTCTACTCCAACTCGGTGGTCAACAGCCTGCAGCAACGCCTCGCCGACAAGCTCGGCAGGGCCTCGGGCTACGACGACTATCAGCTGTTTCTTATCAACTCGGGCGCCGAAGCCAACGAAAATGCCCTCAAGCTGGCTTCGTTCCACACCGGCCGTAGCCGCATAGTGGCATTCGGCAAGGCGTTCCACGGACGCACTTCGCTCGCTGTGGAAGCCACCGACAACCCCAAGATTGTGGCCCCGGTGAATGCTGCCGGACACGTGACATTCGTACCGCTCAACGACATCGATGCCGTGCGGACTGAACTCGCTAAAGGCGATGTAGCTGCCGTTATCATCGAAGGCATACAAGGCGTGGGCGGAGTGCAGATTCCCGACGACACCTTCATGCAACAGCTCCGTCAGGCATGCACCGACACCGGCACTGTGCTGGTGCTCGACGAAATACAGTCGGGCTATGGCCGAAGCGGCAAATTCTTCGCTCATCAATATGTCGGAATACGCCCCGACATAATCACCATGGCCAAAGGCATCGGCAACGGCTTCCCTATGGGAGGACTGCTCATCAGCCCGATGTTCAAGCCGGTATATGGCATGCTCGGAACCACTTTCGGCGGCAATCACCTGGCATGCGCCGCCGCAATAGCCGTACTCGAAGTGATGGAAAGCGAGAATCTGGTTGACAATGCCCGCAACGTTGGCGAATACCTGATGGCCGAACTGAAGAAGCTGCCACAAATCAAGCAAGTGCGTGGCCGTGGCCTGATGATTGGGCTCGAGTTTGCCAATCCCGTGAAAGAGTTGCGCACCCGTCTGCTGAAGGAGCAGCACGTGTTTACCGGTGTATCTGGCACCAACACCCTGCGTTTGCTGCCACCGCTGGTAATCAGCCGCGAAATAGCCGACGAATTCCTCAGCCGTTTCAAAGCCATACTCTGAACTTCTCTTTAGCAAAATACCGTAAAAGGCGCCGACTCGAGAAAAACAGCCGGCGCCTTTTTGCGTGTTGCGGGTCAACACACTGTCGTGCTTTACAATCACTACACTTTTCCTTAAAAAGTGTGCAATTTAACTACGACCAATGAATAAAATTGTTATTTTTGTGGCATATAGTTTTTTAAATGCGAATCATTGCAATGAAAATAGGAATTATAGGAGCCGGTAACATGGGCGGCTCAATAGCCCGCGGATTAGCTTTCAGCGGAATAATACCTCAAAGCGACATTACAGTGTGCGACCCTACCGAGGCCGTACTCAACTCAATAAAAAGCCAATACCCGCAAGTTAACGTAAGCACCAACAATGCCGACGCTGTGGCACAGGCCGACATTGTTGTGGTGGCAGTGAAGCCATGGCTGCTCGACGGCGTAATGGCAGCGCTCAACGGCAAGTTCGATTTCTCGCGACAGATTCTTGTATCGGTGGTAGCCGGTGCCACATTGCAGCATCTGGCTTCGTTTGCCGGTGAAGGCTGCAAAAGCCCGGCCGTGTTCCGTCTGATACCCAACATAGCCATCTCAGTGCGCCAGAGCATGACTTTCATTGCTCATCAAGGCGCCTCCTCAGAGCAGGTGGGCATGGTATGCGGCCTATTTGATGCTCTGGGCTCGACAATGATTATCGAGGAACGCATAATGGGGGCCTGCACAGCTGTGTCGTCGTGCGGCATTGCCTACGTGATGCGATACATCCGTGCTGCGTGTGAAGGAGGTGTGGAGCTCGGCCTTTATCCCGGACAGGCTCGCGACATAATGCTACAGACCATGAAGGGTGCCGTTAGCTTGCTCGAAGCCACCGGCAACAATCCGGAAGTGGAAATCGACAAGGTAACCACTCCGGGTGGAATCACCATCAAAGGCCTCAACGCCATGGAGGCCAACGGTTTCACCAACGCCGTAATCGAAGGCCTCAAGGCTTCATGCAAATAATCAGAATAAGATAATACTTTATATAATATATGTCGGTCAACAAAGTAATTCTTCTGGGCAACGTGGGCAAAGACCCCGAGGTGCGATATCCGCAGCAAGGGCAAGCCGTGGCATCGTTCACTCTTGCCACCAACGAACGCGGCTACACCACCGGCCAGGGTGTGCAGGTGCCTGAGCGCACCGAGTGGCACAACATTGTAGTATGGGGCAAGAATGCCGAAATAGCCGAGCGATACATACGCAAAGGCTCGCCGCTGTACATCGAGGGAAAACTCCGCACCCGCGTGTGGGAGGACCGGAACCAAATTAAGCGCACCGTCACCGAAATATATGCCGAGGTGGTGGAATTAGTGGGCCGACGCCAAGAATCTCAACCATGATGCGATTAGCTATATCATTAATTACCTACTTATTGTGCCTGTCGGCATTTGCCGACGACGGGTACACAAAGATTGTGCTACATATGGTCAACGGCTCAACCTATGAGTTGCGCCTCGACAACTCCATGGCCATCGACACTGCCGACGGCATGCTTTGTTTCTCGAGCCGACACACCTCCTACTCTATCAGCCAGGACGACATCGAACTGATGACTTTCGGCACAGGCGAGGTATCAGGCATTGGCTCAACAAACAGCGACGAACGGCCACTGCTGATTATCGGCAACCGCTCTATCACCGTCGTCACCCCTAAGCCATGCCTCATCAGGCTTTTCACCACCGGAGGAAGCCTGGTAGCATCGATGCAAGTCGAAGCCGGAACCCACGACATATCCACCGACGGCATAGCCCCAGGGGCGTACATAGCCCAAATGGATAATCTAACCACTAAATTCGTTGTCAAATGAAGCGTCTGGCCATCTTGATATCACTGTTTCTGGCATGTGGCGTATGCGCCATCGGGCAGAATATGCCTATAAAGTGGCTGCACATCTATCGCTACGATGCAGCTTTCACCTCTATTCCGATGCCCGACATCACCGGCATAGAATTCTATGGCACCGAGGACCTTGCCCGCAAAATTGTGGTCAGCACCACAAGCACAAAGGAATCGATTCCGCTGAGCAGCGTGGAGAAGTGTGCCTTCGGACCAAACGTGCCTTGGCTGGAGATTACCACCGACACCTACATCGACGAAATAGCCTCGAAAGAGGAATATATGGCGGCCGACTTCACACTGCATGGCTACGGCATTTACGACGACGTGCAGGGTCGGCTCAACATTCGCGGACGCGGCAATTCAACCTGGGGACTTCCCAAAAAGCCTTACAGGCTTAATTTCAGCTCGAAGATTTCGCTCTGTGGCCTGAAGAAAGCCAAGAACTATGCCCTCATTGCCCACTATATCGACCCAACGGCGATGACCAACCCAATTGCACTAAAAACGGCACAGCTGCTCGAGATGCCCTACACCAACCACGCAGTGCCGGTTAACGTGACACTAAACGGCCGATACCGCGGCAGCTATATGCTAACCGAGAAAATCGGAATCAACGGCGCCAGTGTCGACATCGACGAGGCGCAAAGCATCCTGTTCGAACTCGATGCAAACTACGACGAGGACTACAAGTTCAAATCAAATTGCTTCGGACTGCCTGTGATGGTGAAAGACCCCGACATGACCGATGACCTCTTTGCAAAATGGAAGGCCGACTTCAACCAGATGGAAAAGTACGTGTATCTGGAAAACGCTGAGAAAGTGGCTGAGATGCTCGACTTCAACAGTCTCGCAAAGTTTGCCTTGGTGATGAACCTAACCGTTAACCGGGAACTCAACTGGCCCAAGAGCACCTACATCTACAAGACCGAAGGCGGCAAATACTGCTTCGGACCGATGTGGGACTTCGACTGGGCATACGGTTTCTATCCACAAACCGGCGAATACCTTATCGACGAGGCTCGTTGCGTACTATACGAAGCCGGACAGGAATACGTCGGAGGACGTTTCTTCCGCAAGCTCTTCAAGATGACAGCATTCAGAACCGAATACGAGGCGGTGGTGACCGACTTTCTTAAAAACAAACTCTACCAGCTATTGGAATACATCGATTCATATGCAGCAGCCATTGAGCCATCAATGGCTTGGAACGCCACTTTATATTCTCAGACCCGCTATTTCAAGGAGCACATTGACAATCTGAGAGCCATCGTCGAAATGCGCGCTACGCTGATAGGCAACGCCGCAAATAATTATTACCTTTACTAATTATCACTTCATTCCCAATCCAAAAACTTATGTTGCAAGAAAACCTTATCAAGATTTACGAAAAAAGTTTCCGCGAACACCGCGACCTCCCGGCTCTTACCGACTACACCTCGAAGAAAACTGTCACTTACGGCGAACTGGCACGTGACATTGCCAAGATGCACATCATATTCAAGCAATGCGGCATTAAGCAAGGCGACAAGATTGCCCTGCTGGGAAAGAACACCATCAACTGGGTGACAGTGTTCACCGCCACAATAACATACGGCGCTGTGATTGTGCCAATTCTTTCCGACTTCAACCCCACCGACGCCACCCACATCATCAACCATTCCGAAGCAACACTGCTGTTTGTGGGCGACAGAATATGGGACTCTATCGAAATGGACAACCTCAAACACATCCGCGCCGCCGTATCGCTCGAATCGATGAAAGTGATTCAAGAACGCGACAACGAATCGTTCGGCTCGGCCTTACGGAACATCTCACGCCGTTTCCGCTCGGCTTATCCACAAGGATTCTCGGCCAACTGCATCAAATATCCCGACATCGACAATTCGGCACTCGCCGAACTCAACTACACATCAGGAACCACCGGATTCAGCAAGGGTGTAATGCTCACACTCAACAATCTCACCGGCAATGTGGTGTTTGGCATGCAGTCGAAACTCCACTTCAAGGGTAGCCGATGCCTGTCGTTCCTCCCATTGGCCCATGCCTACGGCTGCGCTTTCGATATGCTCACCCCTCTTGCCACCGGCACTCACATAACTCTGCTGGGCAAAATCCCGTCGCCGAAAATTCTGGTTGCTGCCATGAACGAGGTGAAACCCGACCTTATTATATGCGTGCCGCTGGTGCTTGAGAAAATCTACCGCAAGATGATTCAGCCAATGCTCGCCAAGAACGTGATGCGCTGGGCGCTCGCCATCCCCTACGTCGACACAAAAATCTACTCGCAGATTCGCAACAAGCTCATCGCTGCTTTCGGCGGCAACTTCTCGCAAGTGATTGTGGGCGGTGCTCCGCTGAACGCCGAAGTAGAGGAATTCCTGCTCAAGATAAAGTTCCCGTTCACCGTGGGCTATGGCATGACCGAATGCGGCCCGCTCATCAGCTACACCTACTGGACCGATTTCGTGCCACGCTCGTCGGGCCGAATACTCACCGGACTGATGGAAGTACGCATCGACTCGCCCGACCCACAGAACATTCCAGGCGAAATATGTGTGCATGGCGAACATGTGATGAGCGGATACTTCAAGAACGACGATGCCACCAATGCCGTGCTTGAGCCCGACGGCTGGCTCCACACCGGCGACATGGGCACAGTATCGGCCGACGGGACAATCTCGATTCGAGGACGCTCGAAGACCATGATACTCTCGGCAAACGGCCAGAACATTTATCCCGAAGAAATTGAGGCGAAGCTCAACAATATGCCGTTCGTAATGGAAAGCCTCGTGGTGGAACGCGGCGACAAGCTTGTGGCTCTCGTATACCCCGACTACGAAATGATGGACAATGTGGGACTTACCAACGAACAGCTCCCCACCACCATGGAACAGATACGCAAGGACCTCAACAAGCTGGTGGCTCCTTACGAGCAGATTGCCAAGATACAGCTCATTGCCAACGAATTCGAGAAGACTCCGAAACGCAGCATCAAGCGATATCTGTATCAATAAATCCTCTTAAGATATTTAGCGGAAATATGCCGGGATTCCGACATTTTTCCGCTACTTTATGTCTTTTGCTAACAAATAATGAGAATTTTTATGTTTTAAAGCAAAAAAATTCTCGAAAATGTTTGGATATAAAATTTTAGTTGTAACTTTGCAACGTTTTTGAAGTATAAATATTGTTTTATTATTAAATCAAAAAAAAATGAAAAAGTTAGTTTTGTTACTTGCTGTTGCTTTTAGCATGTCATTGGTATCTTGTGGTGGTGCTAAGGCTGATGCAGAAGCTGCTGATTCAGTTGCTACTGATTCTGTAGTTGTAGAAGAAGTTGATTCTTGCTGCGGCGATTCAGCTGCTTGCTGCGACTCAGCTGCTGTTGATTCAGTTGCTGCTTAATTATTAGCAAGTCAAGAGATTCGGCGATTCACATCTCGATGATGCGAATCGTCTTTTTTTTGTGCCTGTATGTTCTCACTCTGTCTCTTTCATTTTCAGAAATCTTTCACTATCTTCGCATATACATAACGATTAACACATATGGCTTCAGTGGACTCCGAACAAATTACTCTATACGAATTCAACCGGCTCATCGGCAGGACCTTATATGCGGCCGACGGCCTTACTAACCGATGGGTTGTAGCCGAATTCAGCGACTTTGCACTGCGCGGCGGCCACTGCTACTGCGAGCTGGTGGACAAGGACCCGCAAACCGACGCCATCCGCGCCAAGATTCGCGGAATAATCTGGAGTTCGCAATATCCTAAAATCCTCGACAAATTTCTGCGCGGCACCGGCGAGCAACTTCGATCGGGCATCAAGGTGCTGCTCCGTCTCAGTGTGAATTTCCACGAGCAATTCGGTATCTCACTTATTATCAGCGATATCGACCCAAGCTATACACTCGGCGACATGGAACGACGTCGTCGTGAAATCCTTGAGCGGCTGAAACGCGAAGGGGTGATTAACGACAACCGCGAGCTGGCAATGCCTATGGTGCCGCAACGCATTGCCATAATATCGGCAGCCGGCGCTGCCGGTTATGGCGACTTCATTAACCAACTCAACAACAACAAATCGGGGATTATATTCTACACCGCACTGTTCGAGGCCCGCATGCAGGGCCGCGACACCGCACCCACCGTCGTCGAGGCTCTCAACCGCATTAACCGCCACGCCGACTGCTTCGACTGCGTGGTAATCATTCGCGGCGGAGGCTCTACCTCCGACCTCAGCTCGTTCGACGACTACAACCTGGCCTACGCCGTAACCCAGTGCCAACTGCCTGTGATTACCGGCATTGGGCACGAACGCGACAACACCGTTATCGACTACATCTCGAATCTGCGTGTAAAGACCCCTACCGCCGCAGCTGAATGGCTCATCGAACAGGGTGAGAATGCGCTTAGTGCCATTGTACAACTCTCACAGGACATTTTCTCGACAGCCCAGCTCAGCATGGCCGAGGAGAAAAAGCATCTGGCATCGGTGGAGGTAACCATTCCACACATAGTAGAGAACCGGCTGGTACGCGCCCGCTCGGCCTTGCAGGCATTGGCCACTGCCATACCGGCACGTGCCACCGCCCGGATAGAATCGGCATCGGCACGGCTGCCTATGATTGCCGAGGCTCTGCGCATCGCTGCCCGTAACCAAGTGGAGAAAGCACGGCTGAAACTCGGCAACCTTGCCGACAGCATCAACATTCTGTCGCCGCAAAACACTCTGCGCCGCGGCTACTCAATCACTACCGCTAACGGCAAAGCCGTGAAATCGGCTTCACAGATACTTCCCGGCACCGTCATCACCACCCATCTGGCCGATGGCTCAATTGATTCCACCGTAAACTAAAACCCAAACGACAATATGGCTGAAAACAACGAAATTAAATATTCCGACGCAATCCAGGAACTAGAAAGCATAGTAAGAAAGATGCAAAGCGAATGCAGCATCGATGAACTCAGCGCCTACACCAAGCGCGCACTGCAATTGCTCAAAGCTTGCCGCATCAAGCTCACTGCAGTTGACGAAGAACTGAAGAATGTGCTGAAAGAGATAGAGAAAGCCGACTAACGGCGAAGCCCCAGCGAGCGCAGCACCATGCGCGGCACAAAGGTGAGCTGAAGCAACGTTGCAGTTACCGGACCATAGTAACGGCACATAATCCTGTAGCGCTCCATCAGCGACTTGCCATGGTTGGAAGTGGTCATTCCTCCTTCAAGGAATCGGATGATGTAGCCACCGGTATATGCATTGCGCTTCGACTGCTTAAGGCACCGCAGACACCACTCATAATCGGCCGAGAAACGGTAACGGGTGTCGTACTCGTGCACAATACGGCGCCGGGCCACGAAAGCCTGGTGACACACCAGCATTCCGCGGCTGAAACTGCCAAATGTCAGATGCTGAGGCGCCATCAGATGGCGCTCGCCTACTATACGGCCCTGAGCATCAACTATTTTTGTCTGGCCATACACCACATCGGCATGAGTGCGCTTGGCGGTGTCGGCAATCACATGCAGCGAATCGGCATCGTAGAAGGTGTCGCCGGCATTCAGGAATATCATATACTCGCCCTTGGCCAGCCTTATGCCCTTGTTCATGGCATCGTACAGTCCATTGTCGGGCTCGCACACTATTGTGGTGCGCGGCAACGAATAGCTGCGCACACGTTCAACGGTATCGTCGGCCGAGGCACCGTCGACCACAATATGCTCAAAGTCCTTAAACGTTTGTTCCGAAAGGCTCTTCATGGTAGCGTCGATAACCGCCGACGCATTATAGGTTACCGTTATGATACTGAACTGAATCGGCATAATCCAACTATTTGTAATGTTAGTGCAATTTAACGCATAGCCTTTAGCCAATGCCGTTATCCTTAATACACAAAGATACAAAACCAATTGTGAAATTGCAACCTTTGCCCGAAAAATTCGCCGTCACAGCCCCATTGACACCAGAAAAATGGCAAAATGTCACGCCAATGAACATAAAAAAGCCGCTGACCACCACTTTGCGGCCAACGGCTTTTGTAAGTTATCCTTGAGCTGATTATTCTCCTGGATGGATAGCATCGCTCGGACATACGCTTGCGCATGAGCCACATTCGATGCATACATCGGGGTTGATTGAATATTGATCGCCTTCGGAAATTGCTTCAACCGGGCATACAGGAGCACAAGTGCCACATGCTACACAGTTGTCATTAATTACGTAAGCCATAACAGTAATATTTAGTTGTTAGTATGATTTGAAAACTATCTGCAAATTTATAGTTATTTTTCTGAATCTAAAAGAATATCCCCTTTTTCTGCAATTTTTTATTTCGTCATTAACAGTAGTATGGCAGTTGATGCGGAGGTAAAGATGTGGTTTAATGCATTTTTAACCTATGAGTTAGCTCAATTATGGAAAAAATTCGCTAATTTTGCACACATATAGATTATCACGCTGAATTTACGATGTTAGAGGGAAAAAACATATCGAATATAGCTCTCCCCGAGCCCACACTCCGCCGTCTGCCATGGTATCTGGCATACATTAACCTCTTGAATGCCAAAAATATAGAATACGTGTCGTCGACACAGATATCGAAAGACATAAATGTTGATGCCTCGCAGATTGCCAAAGACCTTTCGTTTCTGAACATCAAAGGGAAGACCCGCATAGGCTACGAAGTTAAGAGCCTGGCCAAGGAACTGGAGGATTTTCTGGGTTTCAAACGCGTGCACAACACCTTCATGATGGGAGTTGGCAGCCTGGGTGCCGCATTGATACAGGACTCCGGACTTTCGCAATACGGGCTTCGCATAGTGGCCGGCTTCGATGTTAACCCTCTGCGCATAGGCACTTCGATTTGCGGCGTGCCAATTTTCCATGTGTCGGAGCTGAAGATGCGCCAGCAGGAGTTGAATGCCGAAATCGGCGTGCTTGCCGTACCGGTAGAAAACGCACAGGAGGCCACCGACGTGATGATTAACGGCGGCATAAAGGCCATATGGAACTTCACACCTTTCCGCATCAAGGCACCTGAGAACATTGTGATTCAAAACACTTCGATTTATGCACACCTTGCGGTGATGTATAACCGAATGAACACTCTAAAGTAAGCCACACGTCGATGAAAGTAATCGGTCTGACCGACAATTTCCAAGGCTCGGCGCCAAGCGGCACAGCCAACGGGTTTCCGGGGATTTTTCTGATGGCTGACTCCACACTGCTGAAGGACGGCAAGCCATTCTTTGTACCCGATTTCTCGGCCGATATGGTGGCTCGCCCAACATTTGCCATCCATATGAACCGTCTGGGCAAGAACATAGCGGCCAAGTTTGCCAACCGATACTACGCCGAGGTGACAGTGGGGCTCAGCATAGTGGCTCGCGACATAGAGCAACGTCTATCGGCTGCCAACCTGCCCACAGCACTTGCCACCAGTTTCGACAATGCCGCAGTGCTCGGGAATTTCACCGCCATCGACCAGCTTACGCCCGGCGCGCTCAACGCCGAGGTGTGCATCGACGGCAATCCAGTGGCCTGTTTCTCGTCGGAACAGATGAGCATCGACTTCAACCACATTGTTGAACACATAAGCCGCTACTACACCATCAAGATTGGTGACATAATTTTCTGCGGCAACACCGGCCACGAGCTGCCCATAAGCATCGGTCACCACTTCACTGCATCGATTAACGGCAACACCCTGCTCGATTTCAAGACAAAATAAGCATTAACCTCGACAAAGTCATGGCGCACATGAAAATGTCAGCATATCGCATTTTGTCAGCACTTACGGCCATAGCGGTTTCAACACTCATCACCGCCGAAGCCACATTCACCATAGTCACCGAGCCCGACAACGTGCTGGAGCAGGCCGCCGTCAGGGTAACCGACAGCCAGCGACGCACAGTGTGGATAGGCAGCACCTCGGCCAACACAATCGAATGGGACCTCACCGACACCAAAGGCAACAGAGTGGCTCCCGGCGAATACTATTTCCACGTTTCGGCCAGCGGCTCAAAGGGCTACGGCAGCAGCCCCTCCAAAAAAATAATAGTAATGAAGCAATAAACATCGCTATTTGTAGTTTTATATTGTACAAGGAATTTACAATCTGATGACAACAAGACAAAAACTACAGTTTACAATAACCGTGATGGCAATAATGCTGGGCACCATAAGTGCCTCGGCAGCCGACGACATTAAGAATCAGTTCAATCCAATCACCACCGGTGTGACCTCGCTAGGCATCACTCCCGATGCACGCGGTGCCTCGATGGGCGACCTGGGAGTTGCCACCGACCCCGATGTGAACTCGCAATACTGGAATCCGTCGAAATACGCCTTTGCCTACAGTTCGGCCGGCGCATCGCTGTCGTACACCCCATGGCTGCGCAAACTCGTCAACGACATCTTCCTGGCCAACCTGAGCGGCTACTGGAAGTTAGGCTCGGGCGATAACCAGGCCATCAGCGCCTCGCTCCGCTACTTCTCGCTGGGCGAAGTAAACCTCACCGACTATCAAGGCTCCACCATATCGTCGATAAGCCCCTACGAAATGGCTTTCGACCTCGGTTATTCGCGCAAGCTCTCCACCAAGTTTTCGATGGGCGTGGCATTGCGATACATCTACTCGAACCTCGGATTCTCCGACACCGAGGACCTTGGAGGCGGAGCATCGGCTTTTGCCGCCGACATCTCGGGCTACTACACCACCTACCCGATGATTGGCCGCAACGAGTGCCAATGGTCGTGGGGCTTCAACATCTCGAACATCGGTTCGAAAGTGTCGTACGACGGTGGTAACGAACCTGCGTTCCTCCCAACAAACCTGCGTCTGGGAACCTCGTTCACCTTCCCGCTCGCCGACTACCACAACCTGTCGCTTGCCGTCGACTTTAACAAACTGCTGGTGCCCGCCAAGCCCCGCACCTCCGACTTCACCGACGATGCCGAAGGACAGGAAGCCTACGAAGAGGCTCTTCAGGAATGGAAGGACATGTCGCCTATAACCGGTATCTTCAAATCGTTCTCCGACGCCCCCGGCGGCTTCTCGGAGGAAATCAAGGAAATCAACTACTCGATAGGTGCCGAATACAGCTACAATCAGCAATTTTTCCTTCGCGCCGGATATTTCCACGAAAGTGCCTATAAAGGCAATCGCCAATATTTCGGTTTCGGCGCCGGATTCTCGCTCAACGTGATACGCCTCGATGCCGCCTACATGATTGCCACCGCACAGAGCAGCCCGCTCGACCAGACATTACGTTTCACCCTATCGTTCGACATGGACGGCATCCGCGACCTTTTCGGCCGTCGCCGCTAATCACAATACATTGCCATATGTGTGCATCAATTCGCGTGGGAATGGGATTTGACGTTCATCGCCTTGTAGAAGGCCGTGAGCTATGGATTGGTGGGGTTAAAATACCCTACGAACTCGGCCTGCTGGGCCATTCGGACGCCGACGTGGCCATCCACGCCCTATGCGATGCCATGCTCGGTGCTGCCGCGTTGCGCGACATCGGCCATCACTTTCCCGACACCGACCCACGCTTCAAGGGCATCGACAGCCGCAAGCTGCTGGTTGAGGTGAACCGCCTCGTCAACGAGAAAGGCTACACCTTGGTGAACGCCGACATAACCATATGCGCCGAGCGTCCGAAAATGAATCCGCACATACCCGCCATGCAAGTTCAGCTGGCACAATGCACCGGAGTTGCCACCGACGACATATCGATAAAGGCCACCACCACCGAACGCCTGGGCTACACCGGCCGTGGCGAAGGCATTGCCGCATATGCAACCGTACTGATTGAGCGCATCTGACACAACCAAAAGCCGATGCCGCACGCATCGCCTCAATATCTTTTTCATAACCGCCAAACCACTGTGCTATGGGAGTAAATTCACCCAAGGAAACAATTGAACTCATACAAAATGCCGCCACAGGCAAATCGCAGACACCGCTGGGCCGCACCGCACTGCTCGGAACGCTCGCTGGCGCATATATTGCCATGGGCGGCCTGCTATCGGTAATAGTAGGCTTCGGCTTTCCGTCAATCACCGCCGCCAACCCCGGGCTGCAACGCCTGCTTTCGGGCTGCTGCTTCCCCATCGGACTCATTCTGGTGGTGATAGTGGGCGCCGAGCTGTTCACCGGCAACAATGCCACCCTGATTCCCGGCGCCGTCAGCCGACGCTACCCTTGGGCTTATGTGGCAAAGAACTGGACCGTGGTGTGGCTGAGCAACTTTGCCGGAGCACTGCTGTTCACCTATCTGATGGCATATCTCACAGGTGCCGCCACCGCCGAACCATGGAAAAGCGCCACGATAGGCATAGCACAGGCCAAGGTGAGCATGCCGTGGCTTACTGTACTAGTGAAAGGCATCGGAGCCAACTGGCTGGTGTGCCTTGCCGTGTGGGCAGGCAGCAGTGTAAACGACGGCGCCGGCAAGATAATGGCGCTATGGTTTCCGGTGATGTGCTTTGTTGCAATAGGCTTCGAGCACAGTATCGCCAACATGTTCTTCATACCGATGGGCATGCTCAATGGTGCCGATGTGAGCATCGGGCAGATGCTGACGGCCAACCTGATACCCGCCACCATAGGCAACATCGTAGGCGGCGCCCTGTTTGTAGCCACCCCCTACATCATAGCCTACGGCCACCGCAAATAGCACATCGGTGTAAGGTGATGAAAAAAATTGGGAAATAGTGTTGGCGAATAGGAAATAAAGCAGTAACTTTGCATTCGCATTCCGAATAGGCTCATAGAAGAGCGAGGCCAAGAGCCACGCCGCCGCACGGGTTAACCATAAATTAGCAACAAAGAAATGTACGCTATCGTAGAAATTCAGGGACAGCAGTTCAAGGCCGAAGCAGGCAAATATCTGTATGTTCACTATCTCGGCGAAGAAGTAAAAGAAGGCGATTCAGTAGACTTCGACAAAGTGCTTCTCGTAGATGCCGACGGTGCCATCAAAGTTGGCGCACCTACCGTTGAAGGTGCAAAAGTAGTATGCGAGGTAAAACGTCCCCTCGTAAAAGGTGAAACAGTGCTCGTCTTCAAGAAGAAGAGAAGAAAAGGCTATCGCCGTCTGAACGGCCATCGCCAGTATTTCACCCAGGTAGTGATTAAAGACGTAATTGCATAACCCCTAAAAGTTTATTAGAAATGGCACATAAAAAAGGTGTAGGTAGTTCTAAGAACGGCCGTGAATCAGAAAGCAAACGATTAGGCGTTAAAATCTTCGGCGGACAGTTCGCCAAGGCTGGCAACATCATCAAGCGTCAGCGTGGTACAGTTCACCACCCAGGCAAGAATGTAGGTATCGGTAAGGACCACACATTGTATGCACTCATCGACGGCACTGTAGTGTTCACTACAGGCAAGAACGGTCGTGCTTACATCAACGTGGCACCAGTTGAGGCAGCTGCCGAAAACTAAACCGACCATACGGATTGCCAAGCAATTATCCGAAATCATAACGTCGCGATAACGGCGTTGTCAACGCATCAGCAAAAGGAGATGCCGCACATATTATGGCGGCTTCTCCTTTTCTTTTTGCACAGAGTGCAATAAAGTGCAGAAACTCTAAAAAAATTAACACTTTTATCGCACTATTTTGTTTTAACAATTGCTATTATTAAGTATCTTTGCATAAAGATATGCAAAGGCGGTGACAAGCCTATGGAACAGCGCCGGCAGCGCCTCCAGCAAAGCCCTATCTTACACCAACCCATGCATTCGGTAAACAATAACCAAATCGGCCAACAAAAAAACTATACCAACTCGAGAAATCATTTTTATTAATTTATCATCATATGAAAAAATTATTATTACCATCTGCTTTAGCCGCTGTGCTGATGCTCACAGGCTGTAGCAAGAAACTGGCACAGTTCAGTTCAGATTATTTCACCACAACCCCAAATCCTCTCGAAGTAGTAGGCGACAAGGTTCCCGGTGCAGTTACAGGCAACGTTCCTGAAAAGTTCTTCGTAAAGAACGCTGAGGTAACAGTTACTCCTATCCTCGTTTATGGCGACAAGGAAACTGCTTGCACCCCATCGTACTTCCAGGGCGAAAAAGTTAACGGCAACCACCAGGTTGTTCCTTACGAAACAGGTTCAACAGTTACCATTCCGGTATTGTTCGACTACACTCCAGAGATGATGCGCAGCGAGCTTTACCTTGCTTTCGATGTTCAGCAGGGCAACAGCCAGTACACTCTGCCACGCGTGAAGGTGGGCGAAGGCGTTATCGCTACTTCTACCCTTGCATCGGCCGGCTCGGTTACTCCAGCTATCACACCTGACAAGTTCCAACGCATTATCAACGAAAAGCATAGCGCCGACATCAAGTTCCTTATCAACCAGACCAACATCCGCGCAAGCGAACTCAAGTCGGAGGAACTCAAGGCCCTCACCGAAAAGGTTAAAGATGCACAGGACGACGAAAGCCTCGAAGTTGAAGGCATCAGCATCTCCTCGTACGCTTCGCCTGAAGGTGGTGTAAAACTCAACACCCGCATTGCTGAAGGTCGTGAAAAGAACACCCAGAAATACCTCGACAAGACCCTCAAGAAAAACAAGATCAAGGAATTCGGCGACCTCACTGCAGAATTCACAGCTCAGGACTGGGACGGCTTCCAGGAACTCGTTTCGCAGAGCAACATCCAGGATAAGGACCTTATCCTCAGCGTTCTCTCAATGTACAAAGACCCTGAAGTTCGCGAACGCGAAATCCGCAACATGTCTTCGGTATTCGACCAGCTCGCTCAGGAAATCCTTCCTCAGCTCCGCTACTCTCGCCTCACCGCTTCTATCAACGTAATCGGCAAGAGCGACGAAGAAATCCAGCGCATCTACAAGCTCAACCCGAAGGCTCTCACTGTTGACGAACTTCTTTACTGCGCAACTCTCACCGACGATAACGACCAGAAACTCGACATCTACAACACTGCTGCCGACATCTACTCTGACGACTATCGCTGCTACAACAACCTCGGTATGTGCCAGTTCATCGACGGCGACTACGACGCTGCCGAAGCAAGCTTCAACCAGGCCGCCAAGCTCGCTCCTCAGAATGCCGAAGTAAAGATGAACCAAGGCCTCATCTCGCTGCTCAACAAGAACTATAGCAAGGCTGACGCTCAATTCGGTAACGCTGCCGGTGTGAACGAACTTCCTGAAGCTCTCGGTACTTACTACATCATGACAGGCAACTACAACGCCGCCGTTAAGGCATTTGGCAACACAAAGAGCAACAACGCCGCTCTCGCTCAAATCCTTACAAAGGACTACAGCGCTGCCAAGGCTACTCTGGCCGGCATCAGCAAGCCCGATGCTACTACTCACTATCTGAACGCTGTTCTTGGCGCTCGCACAAACAACAGCGACCTCGTTTACTCGAGCCTCCGTCAGGTTGCACGTCTCGACAAGGACATGCTTGCAAAGGCTAAGAACGACCTCGAATTCGCTAAATTCAACATCAGCGCCATCAACTAATAGTCATAGGCACTGACCAACCATAGCAAGAGCCCGCCCATCGTCGGCGGGCTCTTCTTTTTCATCACTTTCAAAGCCGTGGAACATCACACACAGGACACACACATCATCCACATCAACCATACAGCACTACCGCTACCAGCCACCGGCACTAATGGGCCTGCAATTGTGGAACATTTCGCAAATACTCCATATTTTTATACTTATTTATCTAACTGTCAATAGTTTTTACATTATAGTTCCACACTTTTTCACTATCTTTGCACAAGCTTGCCAACAATGCACGGAGTTATTAACAAAAAGTGCCACTTATCAACAATTGATGCATTTTCATATACTTTGTTACACACTTTTTGACCAAAATATAATTCCTTTGCATCGTAATTTAATTCGTGATTAAGGATATGAGTAAAATTATCGCAATAGCCAATCAAAAGGGTGGCGTGGGCAAAACCACTACCGCCATCAACCTTGCCGCTTCGCTTGCCACACAGGGCAAGAAAGTATTGCTCATCGATGCCGACCCGCAGGCCAACGCCACATCGGGCTTGGGCGTCGACCCTAAGAACGTGGTTTCGTCGATTTACGAATGTCTTGTCGACGACTACCCTATGAAGGGCACACAGATTTCCACCGTGGTGAAAGGCCTCGACATCATCGGCTCGCGCATCGACCTCGTGGGCGCTGAGCTTGAACTCATCAACAAGGAGAATCGCGAACGCATTCTGCAGCAACAACTCTCGACTGTGCGCAACGACTACGACTTTGTGCTCATCGACTGCTCGCCGTCGCTCGGTCTCATCACAGTGAATGCCCTCACCGCAGCCAATTCGGTGATTATCCCCGTGCAAGCCGAATATTTTGCACTCGAAGGCATCAGCAAGCTGCTCAACACCATCCGAATCATAAAATCAAAGCTCAATCCAACTCTCGAAATCGAAGGATTCCTGCTCACAATGTACGATGCTCGCCTGCGCCTTGCCAACCAGATTTACGAAGATCTGAAGACACATTTCGGCGAGATGGTGTTCAACACCGTGATTCCTCGCAACATTCGCCTCAGCGAGGCGCCAAGCCACGGCCTCCCCGTCATTCTCTACGATGCCGAAAGCCGAGGCGCCACAAGCCACATGCAGCTGGCAAAGGAAATTATCATCAAGAACCGTCGTAAACAATAAACATACATTTATATAATCATGGCAATCAAACGCAACGCCCTGGGACGCGGACTCGACTCACTTATCTCGATGGACGACATCCAAACCAACGGCTCGTCGGCCATCAACGAGGTGGAAATAAGCCTCATCTCGCCCAACCCGGAACAGCCCCGAATAAACTTCGATGAAACCGCCCTCGATGAACTGGCCTCATCAATAAGAGAACTCGGCATAATCCAGCCTCTCACCCTACGCAAGACCGGGCCCAATTCATATCAGATTATATCGGGCGAACGCCGTTATCGCGCTGCAAAACGCGCCGGGCTCAACTCGGTTCCGGCATATATTCGCACAGCCAACGACAGCGAGCTCACCGAAATGGCTCTCATCGAGAACATCCAACGCGAGGACCTCAACGCAATAGAGATTGCACTCACATTCAAGAAACTTATCGACCAATATAACCTCACCCAGGAACGTCTGAGCGAACGCATCGGCAAAAAGCGAGCCACCATTGCCAACTTTCTGCGATTGCTGAAGCTGCCCGCCGAAATTCAGCTGGGCCTGCGCGACAAGACCGTCGACATGGGCCATGCTCGCGCAATTTTGGGCGTCGACAAGCCATCGCTCCAGCTCAAGCTCTACAATGAGACTCTCAAGAAAGGGCTCTCAGTGCGTCAGGTTGAAGCTCTCGCAAAGCAATATCAAGACGAAGCTGAAGCCGCCGACAACAACACCCAGAAAAAGTCCGGCACAAAAAGTCACGACTTCGACATTCTCAAGAAACACCTGTCGCAAGTGTTCCTGACCAAAGTGAATCTGAGCTGCAATGCAAAAGGCGAAGGAAAAATTGCATTTCAGTTTAAAAACGAGAGCGAACTTGAGAGATTAATTAGTATCTTTGACAAAGTAAAAGCCAACGACTAACCATAATCCGAGCCACAGGCCCGGGGAATGTTGGCCAACAACCAAATAGAATCAATACAGTAAGCTTGTTATCAGGTATTTACGACATATTGACCCGATTACACATAAGCGTAGCCGTAATGCTATGCTTTGTGTTTTATATCCCGAATGTGTCGGCACAGCAGCCGGTGGAGCCTGAACAGGAGCAACCAGCCACCGTTCAGCACAGCCACGAGGTTATAACCGACACTGTTGAGGTGGACAATGGCATTTTTGCCGACCGCACCGAGATTTCGGACGACACCGTGCCAGCCGACACACTGGCTGCCATACCCATGGCAGCACTCACCGATTCGGTGATGGCCGAAGAAGCAGCGCCAAATGCGTTCACCTTCAACCCCGACCCTACCCGCGCAGTATGGATGTCGGCCCTATTTCCAGGCCTCGGCCAGCTATACAACCGTCGATACTGGAAGCTGCCTATCGTGGTGGGCGGATTCATGGGTATCTCCTATGCCTTGTCGTGGAACAACCGCATGCTCAACGACTATACCCAGGCCTACCGCGACATCACCGACAGCGACCCATCGACCAAAAGCTACCTCGACTTCTTCCCGAGGAACACCAAAGAGGAAGACCTCGACGCTGCCTGGCTCGAGAAAACCCTGAAATCGCGCAAGGACTTCTATCGCCGCAACCGCGACCTGTCGATTATATGTATGGTGGGAATGTACCTGCTATGTCTCGTCGATGCCTACGTCGACGCTTCGCTTTCACACTTCGACATCTCGCCCGACATTTCAATGAACGTGGCTCCTGCCATCATCGAAGGCAACCGCAACGGGATACCCTCCGTGGGGCTTCATTGGGGCATAACGTTCTGACAATACGATTATTCTAACAAATAAAAGATATATCTCATAAATGAAGAAATTAGCCATCCTATTAATTGCAATCTCTACGACAGCCATCACCTGGGCCGACTCGTCGATTCTTTCGCTTAAACAATCAATAACCGACAAGGCAATTGTTTATCCTGAAAGCTTCGAGACCGATACCAAGCAGATGATGCAAAACTGGTATCTACGCAACTATGCCGTGCTCGACGACGACGTTGAAAATCGCAAATCAAACGATGTTAGCGATGCAGTGTACATCGAACGCCTTAAGAAAATGCCAACCGAAATAGAGATGCCTTTTAACTCGGTGGTGAAATCATACATTCAAATGTACACCCAGAAGCGCCGCACCCTCGTCGAGGCAATGTTGGGCATGAGCCTATACTATATGCCGATTTTCGAGCAGGCGCTCGAAAAAGAGGGGCTTCCGCTCGAGCTGAAATACCTTCCGGTGATTGAATCGGCACTGAACCCCAACGCAGTGTCGCGAGTGGGCGCTACCGGTCTGTGGCAATTCATGATAAAGACAGCCAAGGGCCTCGGTCTCGAGGTAAACTCGCTCGTCGACGAGCGTCGCGACCCTTACCGATCATCGGAAAAGGCCGCAAAATACTTGAAGGAGCTCTACAGCATATATAACGACTGGTCGCTGGCCATCGCCGCATACAACTGCGGTCCGGGCAACGTGAACAAGGCGCTGCGCCGTGCCGGAGGCTCAAAGAAAGATTTCTGGGAAATATACGCATTCCTTCCGGCGGAAACACGAGGCTACGTGCCGGCTTTTATCGCCGCAAACTATGTGATGACCTACTTCAAGGCCCACAACATCAACCCAGGGCTGGCCAAGCGTCCGCTAATCACCGATACTGTGCATGTAACCAAGCGCGTCAACCTGCAACAGATTGCCGATGTGCTCGACTTGCCGCTCGAAGAGATTCAAATTCTCAACCCACACTTCCGCAAGAACATTATTCCCGGCGACAGCCGCCCTTATGCGCTCTCGCTCCCCTCGCAGCAGATTTACAGCTACATAATGAGCGAGGACAGCATAATTGCATATAAGTCCGACAAATTCGGCCGCCGCGACGTGGTGGAACCTAAGACCTACACATCCTCGCAAGATGGCGAACGACAGCTTGTGGTTAAGCGACACAAGGTGCGCAAGGGCGAAACCCTCGCAAAAATTGCCAAGAAATACGGTGTAACCACTTCGAGCATCAGCAAAGCAAACAAACTTAGAAAGAACCGTATACGCACCGGACAGACCCTAAAAATCAACACTTATGTGTATGTACCAAAGCCTGTTGAAGAAGAAACACCGGCCGAAAAGGAGGAAATAGCCACAGCAGCGGCGGCCGAACCTGAAACCGGTACAACAGAAAACTCAGCGGCTGAAAACACTTCAACCGAGGCCGAGACCTCCTCGGACGAAACAGTATCGGAATCGGCCGAAGATGCCGAGATAGTTATCGATGAATCGGCCGAAGAGGAGAAAGTTGCTGAACCCGAACCGGAACCGAAGCCAAAGGTGACTGAGAAAAAGACAACCAAGAAGGCTGCTGCCAAGCCTCAGACTCACAAGGTGCGCAAGGGTGAAACCCTCGGAAAGATTGCTTCGCGATATGGTGTTACCGTCAACAAGCTGAAGCGTGCAAACGGCCTGAAATCGACAAAAATCAAGGTTGGCCAACGCCTGACCATCCCTGCAAAATAAAACTGCACAACAGCAGTTGCAATAAAGGCCTGCCAGGCAATTGCCAGACAGGCCTTTATTGCATCGTAACGCCGGCAAACAAGCTATTTTGTGAAATCCACCTGTTCCACCTTGCTCATCAACGACATTATCTTGGCTTTGCGACGCTGCACATACGACGATGGGTGTGCCGAATTATAGCGAAGAGGATTGGGCAGAGTGGCGGCAATAGTGGCTGCCTCGGCACGAGTTAGCCGCTTGGCGCTCTTGCCGAAATGCTCTCGCGCCACTGCCTCCACTCCATATATTCCCTTGCCCATCTCAATGGAGTTGAGATACACCTCCATAATGCGTTTCTTACCCCAGAACACTTCGATAAGCACAGTGAAATAAGCCTCCAGCCCTTTACGGATATAGCTGTGGCCACTCCACAGAAACACGTTCTTGGCCGTCTGCTGGCTTATTGTGCTGGCACCTCGATGCCGCCCGCCACGCTTAGCCTCATTTATGGCAAGCTCAATCTGTGTGAAATCGAAACCATGGTGTTGCATGAAGAGGTTATCCTCCGAAGCCACAACAGCAAGCGGCATACTTTTCGACATCTGCTCGATGGGCACCCAGGTGTGCACACATTTCACCTTCTCACCAGTTACAATCTGCCCCACGGTGCGGCCCACCATCAGCGGAGTGATATACACCGGCATCCAACGGAGCGCCACCACCAACAGTATGGACAGCCCGACGAGCAAACCACCTACAATGCCAACCCATTTCAGTATTTTTCTCATTATAGTAATATGCTAAATGCAATAAGGCGGTGGTGACACATTGCGTGAGCACCTACCGCCTCATTTGCTGTATTATCTATTGTTTTATTTCTTCTTCGAGCGAGTCTGAACGAGATAAGCAACAGGTGCTGCAACGAACAGAGAAGCGCAGGTACCGATGATTACACCGAACAACATTGCAAACGTGAAGCTGCGGATAGTTTCACCACCAAGGATGAAGATACAGAGCAGCACGAGCACTGTTGTGATTGATGTCATCATTGTACGGGTCAAAGTGCTGTTAAGGGCCTGGTTGAATGTTGTGAGCCAATCCTGCTTAGGATAGAGGGCACGCGATTCACGCACACGGTCGAATACCACCACGGTATCGTTAACCTGATAACCGATAACGGTTAGGATTGCCGCAATGAACTGCTGGTCGATTTCCATCGGGAAAGGAAGGATACCGTAGAACAGCGAGTAGAAACCGATGATAACATACGATGTGAATGCAACAGCAGCAAGAGCACCGAGCGAGAACGATACGTTGTGGAATCGGAGCAGGATGTAGAGAGCCATTGCAAGCAACGACAGAGCTACAGCCCAGATAGCGCCACGAGTGATGTCCTTGGCAATGCTTGGGCCAACCTTTTCAGCCGATACAACACCTACACTTTCGTTGGCGGTGCTGAAATCTTCCTGCGACATTCCATTGAGTTCATTTTCAAGGCCCTTGAAGAGCTTGCTCATGATGATGTCGTCGACATTTTCGTCGCTCGATTCAATCATATAGTTGGTAGAAATTCTCACGCGAGTGTCGTTATCGATTGTGATAACCGAAACGGCAGCACCTTCAAACGAAGGAAGCAGCTGCTCCTGCAGAGCGTTGGTGTTGACACTGTGGTCGAATTGAACGATATAGTTGCGACCACCCGAGAAGTCGATACCTGGATTGAGCTGACGAGTAGCAAACGAAACTGCAATAACTGCAATAGCCACGGCAACTACGATGAAGCTCACCTTGCGCGAGCCGATGAAGTCGAAGTGCGAGTCAATCCAAAGTTTCTTGGTGAACGAAGTGCTGAAGGTGGCGTTCTTGAGTTTACCGCTGTTGATGAGCCATTCGAGCACGATGCGCGAAAGGAATACGGCAGTGAAGAACGAGCAAACGATACCGATAATCAAAGTTGTAGCGAAGCCCTTGATAGGACCTGTACCGTACAGGAGCAGAATCAAACCTGTGATGACAGAAGTGAGGTTCGAGTCGAAGATAGCCGAGAAAGCATTCTTGTAACCATCGTTGACAGCACTCTTGAGGTTCTTACCGGCACGAAGTTCTTCCTTGGTACGTTCAAATATGAGCACGTTGGCGTCGACAGCCATACCGAGAGTGAGCACAATACCGGCGATACCCGAGAGAGTGAGCACAGCCTGGATTGATGCGAGCACGCCCATCATGAAGAACAGGTTGAGGATAAGGCACATGTTGGCAATCATACCGGCACCCATGCCATATACTGCAACCATGAAAATCATAAGGAGCACGAGGGCAACGATAAACGAGATGAAACCCCTTTCGATAGCTTGCTGACCCAGAGAAGGACCGATAACGCTATCACCGATGATTTCAACGCGGGCCACCATCTTACCGCTCTTGAGCACGTTGGCAAGGTCCTTTGCCTCTTCAACAGTGAAGTTACCGCTTATTTCGGAGCGGCCACCTTCGATGGCAGTGTTAACGTTAGGGAATGAATATACTTGGTCGTCGAGCACGATAGCAATTGCCTTGCCTATGTTGCTCGAAGTGATGCGAGCCCACTTGCGTGCGCCTTCGTCGTTCATGCTCATGTTAACCACACTGCGCTGGAACTGGTCGAAGTCGTTCGAAGCATCTTCGATAACGTCGCCGTTGAGGGCAGGTTTTCCGCCGTTTGTCTTCAGAGCTACGAGCTGGAAATATTTGCCCTTGTCGTCGATAGCCTTAACAGTCCAAGCGGCCTTGAGGTTCGACGGGAGGATGCGCTTAGCCGATTCCGAGCGGAGGATGGAGTTAACGGCAGCTGTATCGTTAACAGCAACAGTACCGATAACTGCACTTTGGCCACCACCGTTGAGCAGTGCCATCAGCGGACGAGCCACCTTAAGGTCTTCGGCAACAGCAACAGAGTCGGCAGCAACGCTGTCAGTGGCAACAGAGTCGGTAGCCGCAACTTCCTTGGCAGGAGCCTCGGCCGAAGTTGCAGCGCTGAGCTGAGCCAAAGCAGCAGCTACATCGTTGTAGTTATAAGTTTCAAAGAATTCAAGGTTAGCAGTACCCTGGAGAAGCTTGCGTACACGTTCAGGCTCTTTCACGCCAGGGAGCTCGAGGAGAATCTGTCCGTCGCGCTCAAGTTTCTGGATATTAGGAGCAACCACACCGAAGCGGTCGATACGGGTACGAAGCACGTTGTATGAGTTGTTAACCATGTCGGCAACCTCTTCCTTGAGAATCGACTCAACCTCTGCATTGGTGGCAGTTGGTTTAGCTTTCACTTTCTCAACGTTACGGAAAATCTGTGCGAGGCTACCCTGAGGAGCAACCTGCTCATACTGACGGCAGAATTCACCTACCACATCCTTGCCGATTTTGCCTTTGCGCAGCAGAGAGTCGGTAACGCTCAGGGCGCGGTTAAAGTTAGCATCGTCGCTTTCGTTCGACAGAGCCTTCAGCACACCGGGCACAGAAACCTGAAGAGTTACGTTCATACCGCCCTTAAGGTCGAGGCCGAGGCCAACTTCCATTTCACGAGCCTGCTGGAATGTGTAGTAGTTTAAGTACACCTTCTCTTTTGCGATAGAGTCCAAGTACGCTTTGTAATAGCTCTTATACTGGGCATCGTTGGCGTCGGTTGAGCCCGACATCGATGCTGCATACTCTTCGGCCTTGCCCTCGCAGTGCTTTGTTACAAACGAGAACGACAGATAGAATGCACAAATAAGAACTAACAGCGAAGCGATTACTCCAATAAATCCTTTACTTTGCATTGTTAATCTTGTTGTTTATTTTAATTATTAATTTTATTATCCTTTTGCGGTATTTTACAGCTTGCAAATATACGTTTTATTTTTCAAGTATTGAAATTTTTACATTGTGTTTTACATTTTCGGTGGTTTTATCGGCTCATTTTCACTGCTTCAGCACAGTGCGCTTTGGTTTTTAATGGCTTTCGCCGGCTTTTGTCTGCAACTTGAAGCGCTTTAATACACCTTACACCACTTTATTTTATTAACTTTACGGCGTGATAACTGCCGCAGCCTCGCGCTCGCGCGCATAATATATAATGTATTGAAAAATCTACTCCGACTAATATTCATGCTGGTGCTGGCCACGATGCTCTATTCGTGCGCCAGCATGGGACGTCCTTCGGGCGGCCCTCGCGACTATCTGCCTCCGATTTTCGTGGGCAGCAGCCCCGCTCAGGGCGAGCACAACGTTATGCCCAAGCGCGTGGAGATAGAATTCGATGAGCTGGTGCAGCTGAAGGACCAGAACGACAAGGTAGTGGTGTCGCCATCACAAAAGCAGAACCCCACCATACGCACTTCGGGCCGAAAGGTGGTGGTGGAATTCAAGGATTCGCTGATGCCTAACACAACCTATTCCATCGACTTTGCCGATGCCATCCAGGACTTCAACGAGAGTAATCCCATCGATGCCTTCTCGTTTGCATTCTCAACAGGCGATTCCATCGATTCGCTCCAGATTTCGGGCATTCTGCTCGATGCGCACACCCTGGAGCCTCAACAGAAAATGCTGGTGGGTGTGCACACCAACCTCGACGACACTGCTTTCACCAACATTCCGCTTGAACGCATTGCCCGCACCAACGACCGTGGACAATTCACCATACGCAACCTTAAGACCGGACGCTACCGGCTGTTTGCCATCAACGATGTTGACCGCGACATGATGTTTGCCAACCCTGCCGAAGACATTGCATTCTTCGACACTATAATTGAGCCGATAACGTTGACCAGCCTCACCACCGACACCATACGCAAGATTAACCACGAAATCGACACTGTGGTTGAGGTGATGGCCACGCAATACCTTCCCAACGATGTGCTGCTGTCAATGTTCAACGAGGACCGCCGCTCGCAATATCTGGTGAAATACGAGCGACAGGACTCCACAAAACTGTTCTACATTTTCGGTGCTCCCGCCGACTCGCTCCCAAAACTCGAGATTCTGGAGCCAAAGCCGGCAACCGACAACTGGTGTACTATCGACCACTCGCCCACCAACGACACCATCACCTATTGGCTCCGCGACCCGGCAATGATTAGCAGCGACACCATCAGGGTGGCCACAACATATCTGCGAACCGATTCGGCACAGAATCTGTCGTTAACCACCGACACGCTGATTTTCAAGGCAAAACGCGACAAAGCCAAGAAAAAGGAAAAGAAAAAGAAAAACGACGAGGAGAACGACTCGGTGAAGAAAGTGGAAATACCTACCACCCCATTCGTGTTTGCCGCAACATCGAGCCAGGAAATAAACCTGCCCATCAGGATGCGCGCCGATGTACCGCTCGACTCGATAAGCCCTACTGCTCTGAGCATTGCCATTCAGCAAGACTCCGACTGGGTGTTCCTGTCGAATCTGCCCATAGTGCAAGACCGTGAGGGCGACCTGAAGAACTATCACGCCGACTTTGAATGGGAACCGGGAATGCAATACCGGGTGACCATCGATTCGGCATCGGTGCGCGACATCTACGGATTATACTGCAAACGCATAGAGGCCACACTGGCAGTGAAGAAGCTCGAGGAGTATTCCGACCTGGTGTTTAACGTCAACGCCCCCGACAGCTCGTTCATCGAACTGCTCGACGGCGCCGACAAGGCGGTGAGAGTGGTGACAGTGGAGAACGGGACTGCGGTGTTCAACTATCTCGCTCCAAATACCTACTATGCCCGACTGATAATCGACACCAACCGCAACGGCAAATGGGACACCGGCAACTTTGCCGAGCACCGACAGCCCGAAGACGTATATTACTACAACAAGGCTCTTAAACTGAAGAAAAACTGGGAAATAACCGAAAACTGGGACATCAACTCGCTTCCGGTGGACATGCAGAAGCCTGAGGACATCAAGAAGAACAAGCCCGAAAAGAAAAAATGGGAGCAAGACAAGTTGAAGAAGAAAAAAGGCCAAAACGACGATGAAGAGGACGAAGAAAACTTCTACGACCCCAACAACCCTTACAGCAACGAGGGTGGCAGCTCGTTTGGCACCAACCAGTTCCAGAACGGCCAGCAATACAACAACCGTAACCGCAGATATTGATTATGGACAACAAACCGATAATTCTCGTAGGCAACGACGATGGCATAGAAGCCCGTGGACTGAAATCGCTCATAGAATTCCTTGCCCCGATGGGCGAACTATATGTGGCCGCCCCGGCCACCCACCAATCGGCCAAATCGTCGTCGCTTACTATGGATACCCCTCTTAGGGTCGACCGTCTCGACGACTATATGGGCGCACGAATGTTCCGTATTAACGGCACACCGGTGGATTGCACCAAGATGGCTCTCAACCGGCTTTTGCCCCGACGCCCCGACCTGATAGTGGCGGGTATTAACCACGGAGCCAACAGCGGAAGCAACGTGATTTACTCCGGCACAATGGGCGTGGTGTTCGAGGGATGCCTCGCCGGAATACCGAGCATAGGCTTTTCACTGCTCGACTACCGCCCCGACGCCGATTTCTCGGCTTGCCGCCCGATAGTGGAACAAATCACCGCCGATGTACTTGCCAACGGCCTGCCTACCGACGTGTGCCTGAACGTGAACATCCCAGCCGGAACCGACATTAAGGGCATCAAGGTGTGCCGCGCTGCACACGGCACCTGGACCGAGGAATTCGAACAACGCACCGATCCATTCGGCCGAAACTACTACTGGATTACCGGCTCGTACTCCAACACCGAGCCCGACAGCATCGACACCGACCTTTACTATCTTGAACATGGATTTGCATCGGTGGTGCCGTGCCGGCCCGACCAAACTGCCCTCGATGCCATCGCCTTGCTGGCTTCGCGCCTATAACACTTACCTTTAACGAAAACACCTTTCCACACCATGACAGCCGATTTCAACGACCGCCAAATCAGGATTTTCCTATCGTCGACGTTTGCCGACATGCAAGCCGAACGCGATTATCTGGTTAAAAACACGTTCCCGTCGCTCAAAACCGAATGCCAACGGCGAAATGTCGACTTCAGCGTTGTCGACCTCCGTTGGGGCATCACCGAAGAGGAATCGAAGTCGGGAAAGGTGATTGAAATATGCATCGATGAAATCAACCGCACCCGCCCCTTCTTCATCGGTTTGCTTGGAGGACGATACGGCTGGATTCCCGACGAAAAGGAGTGCCGCGACAATGCACGCCTCAGTGATAAGTATCCATGGATTCACGGATACATCGACCAGCAGAGCAGTATCACCGAAATCGAGATGGAATACGGAGCATTGTCGAGCCAATCGCCAATCTACGCCCAGTTCTTCGTACGCCGCGACGAAGCCATCCCTCAGCGCTTCCGAGAAACCGAGCAGCTGAAAATCGACAAGCTGCAACATCTGAAGCAGAAGATTGAGCAAGCCAGCGCCGACGGCCGCTGTACAATGGACCGATACAGCACTCCGCGCGAATTGGGCCAGATGATTCACGACTCGATGATGAAGGTTATCAATGAGCTCTATCCTGAAAGCGAGAGCCACAGCCTCTACGACACCATCGAGGCCCGCCAGCAAGCCATCGAGGGGCGCATGCGCAAAGTGTATGTGCCGGTGGCCGATTCACGTCTATACTTTTCAGGCATCGAGCGCCTCGACAATAAGATTCTGGTGGTAGGCGAACACGGCATCGGGAAAACCACCCTACTGGCCAACTGGAAGACATATCACCACAACGCCGACTTGGTTAACGGCATTTTCATGCATCGCGAAGGGAACGAATACGAATACGACGACACCGATTACGATGACGGTCCCGACAAGTTGTTTGTGCCGATTATCCGAATGTTTGCCGGCAACGAACTCAACACCTTCGAACTTTGCAAACGTCTGCTTCTGCACCGGCTGGCACGCATATACGATGTATTCCCGGCCGACGAAGTGGCAGCCACCATAGCACCAACCGCCCAGGAGCAGATAAACCTACATGCCGAATTCTCAAAATACGGATTCGACGAGCGCATCATTGTGATTATCGACGGCTTCGACCGTCTTGCCGATAGCCAGGACGCTTTTCTGCAGCTGGCAACTGCATTTCCCAAAAATGTGACGCTCATAGTATCGTCCGCCGACGAAAAGCTGACGCAGATATCGTCGAAATTCGATGTCATTCGGCTCGATAGCCTGTCGTCGTCGGATGTAGTGACATTCGTGGAAGCTTACTTGAAGGAATACGCCAAACGGCTCACCGATGCACAGCGAATGCACATTGCCGGATGTTCACTTCTACGTAACCCGTCGCTGCTGGTGCTGATGCTCGAGGAACTGCTGCAGTTTGGAATTTTCGAACGCCTCGACGAATACATCGACAACTTCCTGCGCGCCACAACGCCGGAAGAGTTTGTCGACATAGTACTCAGTCGCCTCGACACCGACTTCTACAACGCCAGCCACCTGTTTTCGTTGCTCGCCCTATGCCGAATAGGCATTCCGGAGAGCGAGCTCGTGCGCATGCTCGATGTCAATCCGGTGGAATGGGCAAGCCTCTACGGGGCAGCGCAGCCTATGCTAAACAACATCGGCGGATATGTGCAGCTGCGAAGCGAAACCATCCGCAATGCCGCCTTGGCAAGATATGTTACCGACAAAAAACTCGAGCGCAGCCTCCGCAAGGCAATTGTCGAGTCGTTAAAGCGGTCGAACCGCTGGATAAAAAAGAAAATCGACGAGGCCGAAGTAGCCGAGGATGGACGCATTGCGTTGATGATAAAAAAAGTGTTTTCATCAATCATCCCAACCGGCGATGACTCTCCGCTGGGCATTGTCTTCAGACAGAACATCAGCGAAATGATGCAGCAATACGATGCGATGGAAAATCTCCGTGCGCTGAACCGCTTGATGAAATCGCCATATACATTGTTATCGAACAACCTGTTCAATATGTTCCAATATATATCGAAACTGTACGCCGCAGGGTATCATCCGATAAGCAACTGGTATTCCGGTTTCAAGACACTGAGACTATATCTGATGGCACATATTGCCTCCGACTCGGCCGAAGAGGAAGTGGAGTTGTTTAATTACATGATAACCAGCATGCTTGGCATCCTTATTGCTCTCGACCCGGAATATCGCAACCCGGAATCGAAACGTATACGCCGCCATATATCGCGAATGTGGCTCGTCCCGCGCCGCATACGCAATGCTTCAATTGATTTGCTCGACCAATCCATAAACATTATCGACAATGGTGTTGACTATATGAACAACAACATCGAGGACACATGGGTGCCAGGCAAGCCTTACGACATGATGGCTGCTTCGCTGCTGACCAACGAAATTGAAACGATGCTGTCGGAAGAGCGCATTGCCCACATTCAGGAGCGCGCCATGGCTATGCTGACCAACGACAATGCCGACAAATCCGACAAAGCAATGTTCGTGTTAATCACCGCAATGTGCATGGCTCGTCTGCGCATTGCCGACCAGGCCCAGCAACTGCTCGACAATGCTGAGTTGATGCCCGGAACCGAACTGCTTATGCTCCGCATTAACATTATCATCCGACTAATAAAGCACAACACTTCCGACGAAACGTTCAAACAGATTGAAAAGCTGAAAAACTATTTCCTCAGCTCAAACGCCGCTTATATGATTCGGCTGCTCTACGAGCGATATATGCTCACATTCAAACTCCAGCGACACGACATCGCCTATCTGGACAAATCATTGGCCAACATGGAAGAAATATTGGCATCGAGAGGAAACGATGAGCGCGGCAACATTATTTCGGCTAATGCACGCTGGTTCAAAATCGTCGGATTCGACACCGTCGCTGCCAAAATGTATATTGCTGCGGCAAAGGCCTACGATAACATTGACAGCAAGGCTTATATGCTTGAATTGGCGGCCGACTGTCTGTATAAAACATATCATCACGACTACACCACTGCTTCATCGATATACGCCCAAGCGGCTGAGCTCTACCACGAAGCCGGCAACACCTCTGCTTGGATTAAATGCCGATACCGCTCGGCCGTGGCGCTGTACTACAACAAGGAGTACACCTCTGTTATCGAACGATGCCGGGAAGCCTCCGATGACAACACGATAAAGGAATCGAACATGCTGACCAACTTCCTCAACATCGAGGCAATGGCCTATCAAGCTGCCATAACCGACAACTGCGGCATAGAGCCGACCGAGGCAATGGCTCAGGCGCAGGCTCTCTACCAACGCGCAATCGAGATTGACCCCGAAGACACGGCTCTGGTGGCCAACCTGCTGTCGCTAATCACTGATAACCTGGAACTGGCATCCGACGAGCAGATTGCCATGGCTCTTGATTATTGCGACAAGCACCCGGAACTTGCAATTATCCATTACACCCGATACCGGATTTTCAAGCGTCAAAACCGATTCGACGAGGCCATCGACGAAGCTCTGGAACTACAGGAAAAACCTCTTGGCTACCGCTCAGTTTCAAAAGCCACTATCAACGTGATGTGCATGTACAGCAACCAGCCCGAACGCCGAATAGAAGGCATTAAAAATGTGTTGAGCGAATTTAACTACGAACTCCAAATCACAAAGTCGCACGAGGATATCATGCAATTAATCGGCAGCATTGTCCCAATAGTCAAGAGTAAAGCTATGTCGGAATATATCGACACAATTTCACTTGCCGACAACATCGATGCCCTGCTGGCACTTTACTGCGCAGCCAAGCACGAAGAGGTACACGAAGAGGCCGATGCCGGCTATGAATGCATCACCGATTATATCGCAGCCCACGCTACCGACGACGAAGATGCCGGCTTCGATTCCGCCAAAGAGGCTGTTCGGCTCACTTATCTGCAGAAAATGTTTGCCGGCGAATCTATTACCGCCAGCAGCCTGCTCACCAGCACCATACACCTGCTCAACGATGCCATAAACGGCTACTACAAAATAGCGGGCCCAATCAACTGCATTGTCAATGCCTGCGACCACACAGATTCGTCGATTGTAAAGGAATCGGACGAAGTGATAGCCGAGGCTGCAGCAAAAGCCACTGAGGCATACCTCGCACGATTCGACGACACAGCCGAGGCATTTGTCGGCATTGTCGATGCCCTGCACAAAATCGACAGCAACATTTCGGTGATAATGATAGAGCATCTGGCACCCTTCATAGTGAAATACGGCGATGCCATTTACAGCCAACCCGATTCCGACGAGGGCAAAGAAGTAACCGTGGCCCAATCCATCACCCAGTACTTATTCTATCAATCATCGGAGTATCCGTCGAAGTATATCGCCTCAATCTACCGCAAATGCGGGCTCACACCACTCGAGAAGCCCGTACACGACGACTACGCCACACCCGAGGTGGTATTACGCAAAATCGAGGCATTCCGAAACAGCTGTCTGGGCGAAGAAGATATCGAATCCATTATATGGGATGCGGCCAACGATATGGCCGATTATCCTCAATTCGAAATGGCAATTACCATTTGCAATTACTATTACGACATTGCTGCCGCCAACGATTATGAGCAACAGCAAATGTGGTCCTTAATACTTAAGGCTTACTGCCTTGCAATGCTGGGCCGAACCGATGAAGCTACAGCACTCAGCTGCGAGGTTCACGAAAAATTTAGCGACGCAATGTATGAAAACGATTTCATAACCACAGCACTTACACTTGTTGTCGGTGGCAAGGTTATCGAGGCCTTGGAAATTGTTGATAGCGGAATCGAAAGTATCGGGCGCGGCGAACAATATAACTCCTACCTTTTTGATTTCGACGTCATTCGCGCCATTGCCTACGCCAAGCAGGGGCTGATGGCCGATGCCGAAACCATCTTCGGCCAGGCAATGCAGGATAAGGTCGGAATGGTAGATTATAATGTGTATGTCGACGATTCAGAGGATGTCATCGAAACCAAAGCCGAAAATTCATGGAAAAGGGATGAACTGTACATTGCACTCTATCATATTGCCGCTGCGGCTTACCACACCGCCCACAACAACCTCGACAAGGCCGTGGCAGCCGCCAACGAAGCGCACACGCTCATCAAGCCGTGGCCCGTACCGCTGTGCCATATGGAATATGCCAAGGTAGCCAAGGCGCTCGCCGACAAGGGAGTGGCAATTGCCGCCACAAAGTGCCCTCCACCACCTCAGCCATAACCCCATAAATGCAGTTTAGGCACCACAAAGAGGTTATGTCATCTGAGTTTTATGACAACCTAATTTTTGAACTTACTGATGATATTTGACTCCATCTACTGTAATGCTACAAAATAGGTGGCAATTTCACCACAGCTTGCTTTGGGATATTACGTAGGAAATCTATAATTCGGATTTGTATGGCTCTAATTTTCCGGGTAGTTTCAACTTCTATCTGGTCGGTGGGAATATTTCTTGTCCTTCCTCTAAAACAATAACTCAAGAATGTGCTTTATTGATAAAGGCG
>JAEDFO010000016.1 GCA_016292745.1 Muribaculaceae bacterium
CCACCTTCAATATGCGGTCGTAGGCGCGGGCACTCATGCTCATGCGCTCCATGGCATTTTTCAGGCGTCGCAGACCGTCGTCGTCGGGCTGGGCATAGAGTTTGAGCATACGGGAGTTCATCTGCGCATTGCAATGTATTCCCGGCTCGTTGCGGAAACGGTCTTGCTGGATAGCACGCGCAGCCACCACCCGCTTGCGTATCTCGGCGCTGCTTTCTGCCGGACGGGTAGAAGCCATGTCGTCGAACGGCACAGGATATATTTCAATCTGCAGGTCTATTCGGTCGAGCAACGGGCCGCTGATGCGGTTGAGATACCGCTGCACAGCCCCCTCAGGACACATGCACGGCCGTGTGGGATGTGTATAATAGCCACACGGACACGGGTTCATCGATGCCACAAGCATAAACGATGCCGGATAATCGATGGTATATTTTGCACGGCTAATGGTGATGTGTCTGTCTTCGAGCGGTTGTCGCATCACCTCAAGCACTTGGCGTCCGAATTCAGGGAGTTCGTCGAGATATAAAATGCCATTATGGGCAAGACTTATCTCGCCAGGGGCGGGATTGGTGCCGCCACCCACCAGAGCCACCGGCGATATGGTGTGATGAGGTGAGCGGAATGGGCGCTGGGTCATCAGCATCGAGCCGCTGCGCAATTTGCCTGCCACAGAGTGTATCTTGGTGGTCTCAAGGGCTTCCTGAAGGCTCAGAGGCGGCAATATCGACGGCAATCGCTTGGCCATCATCGATTTGCCCGAACCGGGACTGCCCACCATCAGGATGTTGTGGGCTCCCGAGCATGCCACTTCAAGGGCACGTTTCACATTTTCCTGTCCTTTCACCTCCGAGAAATCGTAGTCGTAGTGGCTTGATGCATTGAAGAATTCCTGACGGGTGTCGATTACTGTCGGTGTGAGTTGCTCCACTCCGTTCAAGAAGTTGATAACCTGCAATATGTTGTCAACGCCATACACATCGAGATTGTTCACCACGGCAGCCTCGCGCACATTGGCATTCGGCACAATGAATCCTTTGAATCCGGCTTCGCGGGCCTTGATTGCCATAGGCAACACACCTTTAATTGGTTTCACGCTGCCATCGAGCGACAGCTCGCCCATTATCATGAAGTTGCCCAGACGGTCGGCTGTAATCTTCTCGTCGGCGGCAAGGATTGAAAGCGCCAGGGGCAAGTCGTAGGCAGCGCCCTCCTTCTTTATGTCGGCTGGAGCCATATTCACCACCACTTGCCGGCGAGGAAACTCGTAGCCCACTTCCTTGATGGCCGACTTTATGCGTTCGTTGCTCTCCTTTACGGCTGTGTCGGGCAATCCGACAATGCACATGCCGATGCCTTTGTTGACGGCGACCTCAATGGTCACTATCAATGCATCGATACCATAAACGGCTGCTCCATAGGTTTTTACCAACATATTCTATTTGCTGTATTATCATTATTTCTTTTTCAGTGATTTCTCCACCTGCTGCTTGGCAGCATCCAGCGATGTTCCGCCATACAATTTTGTACCGGCAGAGTCGGCAACGATAAAGTATGGTGCGTTGTCCACTCCCATCCGCCTGATTTGGCTGTTCATTCGGCCGCTCAGTGCCCAGAACTGCTTCCACTTCACCGAATCCTTGCGGACCGTGAATTTCCAGTCCATTGAGTCGTTCGACAATGTGATATCGGCCAGTTGCAACCGCTGGCGAGTGTAACGGCCATACAGTTTACGTAAAGTGTCGACTGTGGCATTGCGTTCCTGCGATGCCGGTGCCCAGAAATAGAGCAGAGAAAGGCGGCTTTTGGCAAAATCGAACATCTCAATGCTGTCGGCAGTGCTATAAAGGGCAAAATTTGCAATCGGAGTAGCATCGGCGTGTTCCAACCCATTGGCAACTGCATCGATACGGGCAGTGATGTATTCGGGCTTGGCATCGTCGTCGAGGTTCTCGAGAAGTTTCAGAGTGGCATCACGGTTTTCGCCATTGGCATAGTGATATGCCAGCAACAGACCCGACAGCAAGTCGTCGGGATTGTCGGAAACATAGCGCTCAACTTCCGCCTCAATTGCCTGCCGGTCGCCGTTCTGCAGCGCCGAAGCGTGAGCTGCGAGCCATTCGCTCCAGCGACGGTTAATCTTCGAGCCGTCTGCTTCAATGTTATAAGGGGCCTTAATGTCGCCCGAGAGCTTCACGTCGGTGCCGTTACTGATTACAGCACGGGCAATAAGTTCCATCTGACGAGTGTAAATCTCCACCACGGTTTTACCTGATACAGAACTTTTATAGGCAAACTGCCCGTCGACCGCCGGCATCCAGTTAATGCAGAAATGTCCGTTATCGTACCACGCAAAGCCAATGTTTTGTGTGCCGAGGTTTTCAATGTTGCCTTCAATGGTGAATTCCTTGCCTGAACATGCGGCAAGCATGCAACCAAGCAATCCACACAGAACCCATCGATATATTTTTGTCATCATTTTCGTTGAGTGTTTTCAGTTTCTGCAAAGTTACATTTTATTATGCTAACATCAAATATGTAGCAAATAAGTGAAATCGGAAAATTATTCGGTGAAATTGGTAAGATATTCAGTGTGTTTTCCACATGAAAATCACTAATTTTGCATTCGCATATGCATTTTTATGAATAGACTTTGTATAGTAGCTTTATTCCTACTTATAATGTCGCTGCAAGCTATGGCCCAGCTGGTGACATTCCATGACGACGAGTTCAACGCCGACAGCATTCGCCGCGAATTCGACAGCGGCCCTTATTTCACTCTGTTCAAGGACAACTATTTCACTGCCGGTACATCGATAGGACCGAAACCCTCACGCACAAACTCCGACGTGAAGTTTCAGGTGAGTATCGCACAGCGCCTCACCAAAAGCACTCTGCCATTCCACACCTACTTGTTTCTGGCCTATTCACAAAAGACTTTCTGGAATGTGTTTGAAGAGTCGATGCCTATGCGCGACCTCAACTTCAATCCCGGCATCGGTCTGTCGAAATTGCTTATCGTGAAGGACCGCCTAATCGGCAAGGCAACACTGATGGTGGAGCACGAATCGAACGGCCGCGACGGTCTTGCCTCACGAAGCTGGAACCGCATTTCGCTCAGCGCAAACATCTACATCGACCCTAACATCATGATTCACGGAAAAGCGTGGATTCCTATTGTCGACGGTGAGAACAACCGCGACCTGCTCGACTATTATGGCCTATATCAAACCGGCGTGGTACTGACCACAACCAACCGCCGTTTCGGTTTTTCGGTGCTGCTCACCAAGCGCAAAGGCTGGAACCTGAACTACAATACAGTGATTGAGCTAAACTACCGCCTATTCAAGAAAGATAACCAGTTTCTTTTCGTTCAATACTATAACGGATACGGCGAGAATCTTATCGACTATAACGAGTATCATTCCCGACTGCGTGTTGGCATTGTGATTAAGCCCAAAATCTTCAGCGAATATTAGTTGTCGGCCACACGGCATTTGTATCCGGCGGCTTCAACAGCGGCAATGATTGCCTCGGCCGGGGCTGTGCCGCTCACCTTAGCAATGCCCTCGCCAAGTATCACTTCCACATTCTCCACTCCATCAATCTGCTTGATAGTGCGCTCAACATTGGCCTGGCAATGGCTGCACATCATCCCTTCTATCTTAAATACTGTCATATCTTGCAATTGTTTCTGTGATTTCTTCCGTTCAAGGCTCTCACGATAGCCGCGTCCTATTCCGTAGGCGAGCAGCAATGCCACTGCGCTTGCGCCCTCAATCCAACCCGCGGAGGCACATTGGCAACTTATTGCTTTGCAACAGCTTGACACATCGAACCACCCGGCCGGGAGCAGATAGTCGACCACAAGCCCGAATGCCATGGAACCGACCACTATGGCTGCCAGGTAAATGGCAGTAGTGGTGCGGCCCATCACCTTATAAATCATCAGAATAGAGGCTGCATTGGTTGCCGGGCCAGCCATCAGCAACACCAGAGCAGCGCCAGGGCTAAGCCCCTTAAGCATCAGGGCCAAGGCAATGGGAATAGAACCTGTGGCACATAGATACATAGGCACCGACAGCACCAGCACCAGAAGCATATTGGCAATGGGATATGCCGATAGACGGGTGAATGTGTCGCCGGGCAATGCTATAGCTATTACGGCTGCAATCACGATGCCGATGAACAGCCATTTCCCTATATCCTGAAGCATATTGTAGAACGCATATCTCATCGATACCACCAACCGCTTGGCAACGCTGCCGCCGGATGGCAGTTCATCATCGCAACATCCATCACCACAGCACCCGTCGCTGCAACATCCGGTTTCTGACACAGGAGAATCCTCATTGTCGAAACGGTTGGCAACGAAACCGCCAAACAAGGCAGTAACGAAAGCGGTAATGGGTCGTACAATGGCCATTGGCAGCCCCAGCACAGAGTACGTGGCAGCAATTGAGTCGGCACCAGTTTGTGGAGTAGCAATCAGAAATGCAATGGTGGCTCCTTTCGAGGCTCCCTCCCGGCGCATCGACATTGCCGTAGGCACAACACCGCACGAACATAGCGGCAGCGGCACTCCAAAAAGCGCTGCCTTAACCACCGAACCCATTGTGGAAGGATGCAGATGCCGTTCTGAGAAGCTCCGTGGCATGAACCCGTGCATAAGTCCAGCAACAAGGAATCCAAGCAGCAAATATGGCGCCATCATAAGCCCCATCTCGGCTGCAGCCATCAACACATCCAATATGTAGTCTGTTATCATTGGTTTATTCTTTAATAATCTTCACTCCAGCTTCTTCGAGATGCTTCCAATAGTCGGGATACGACTTGCTCACCACTTCCATGTTGGCAATGGTGATGCCAGGATAGCGCAATGCCGCCAGCGACATTGACATGGCCATACGATGGTCGTCGTAAGTGGCGATTACCGGCATTTCCATTGCAGGCATTTTACGGCCGTCCCACTCGATGGCAAAGTTGTCGGTAACGTTTAGCTCGTATCCCAGTTTGCCCAGTTCGGTACGCAGTGCTTCTATTCTGTCGGTTTCCTTGATTTTCAACGTTGTGAGGCCACCGATGCTGAAAGGCACATCAAGCAGGCAGGCGGCCACCACCATTGTTTGGGCAAGGTCGGGCTGGTCGCTCAGATTGCATTCGAAGCGGTCAACCATTTTATGTCCGCCGCTCAGCTGTAGTCCTTCGTCGGTGAATTCAGTCTTCACGCCGAAATCCTCAAACAACTGGCACACGCGGCTATCGCCTTGCACACTGTTGTCCGACAAGCCTTTAAGCACTATTCGGCTTTGCGGCATCAGGGCAGCAATGGCAAACCAATACGATGCAGCGCTCCAGTCGCTCTCAACCACAAAATGCCGAGGCGCACAGTAGCAGCCCGGAGCTACATCGATGGTGCAATTGCGTCGTGAACACACCGCGCCGAATTGGCGCATCAGCGCCAGAGTCATATCGATGTATGGGACCGACAGCATATGACCTGTGAGATGTATCGCCAGGCCGGAGCTCAGCGTTGGTGCTATCATCAGCAACGACGATATGTATTGCGAGCTGACGCTTCCGGGAATATTAAGAGTGGGGCTGTAGGCCAATCGGCGTCCGGAAATCTTCAGGGGCGGAAATCCTTCTTCGCCAGTATATTCAATCTCGGCACCGCAACTGCGTAAAGCCTCCACCAAGATGCCAATTGGGCGATGACGCATTCGCTCGCTGCCGTCGATTAATGTTTCTCGGCCATCGAGCGAGGCAAAGTATCCGGTGAGGAAACGCATTGCCGTACCGGCAGCACCGATGTTCACCATTCCGGTACTGTCGGACAGAGCTGCGAGCATCGAGCGGGTGTCGTCGCACTGCGCCACATTGTCGATGGCGCAGCTACCGCCGCTCAGGGCGTTAAGTATCAACACTCGGTTGCTGATGCTTTTCGATGCCGGCAGTTGCACCGTATAGTTTGTAGTTGCCGGAAATTCGAGTTTACAGTTCATTGCTTATCAGAATAATGGTTTATGATGCATGTCCAAAGTGGCCGACACCTGATTCGGGCATAAAGATACTGATATTATCTGAGATTTTGGGCATCAAATCCTTTCAACAGGTCGATATGCATCCCCTCATCGGCAAGTATGGTGCGAGGATACACACTTCGAGCCTCGCTGAGCAGCACTGTCTCGTCGTCGTAGCGCGATGAGTAGTGGCCAATTATCAGATTGCCCACATTGGCATCACGGGCAAGTGTAGCAGCCTGCTCGGCAGTGCTGTGGAAGCGTTCGCGGGCAGCACGAATATTGTCGTTGGCATATGTTGCCTCATGATACATCCAATCAACGCCCTCCACCACCGGGGCAATCTTCGAAGCGGGCATGGTGTCGCTACAATAGGCATATCTTACGGAAGGAGTGGGCGCAGTGGTGAGTATGGAATTTGCCACGACAGTTCCGTCGGGCTTCACAAAGTCGGCTCCCTCACGAATGCTGTTCATCATATACAGCGGCACTTGATGAAACTTTGCCATTTCGCCGTTTATGTGGCGCAGCTTTGGCTTCTCTTCAAACAGGAACCCTACGGCAGGCACACGGTGCTTCAGCGGTATGGTGCTTATTTTCAGCACCGAATCCTCATAAATCACATGGTTACCGTATTCAATGATGTCGAAATTAATCTGCATGGGTATGTCGCGCACAAAATATCGGAACATATTGCCGAACAACTCAGCACCGTCCTTGAATATGTGGATGGTTATGGAGCCACCTTTGCCATGAAGTGCCATGGTCGAGACCAGACCAGGCAGGCCGAAACAGTGGTCGCCATGGAGATGGCTGATGAATATGTGTTGTAGGCGCGACATGCGCAAGTGCATCCTCGCCATCATGGTCTGTGCCCCTTCTCCACAGTCAACCATATATAGATTGCCGTTATGCTCCACCACCTGGCATGTGGGATTATGACGTAACGTTGGCTTGGCTGAGCCGCAGCCAAGAATGTGTAGATTGAAATTTGACATCTTTGCCGTTAGTTTATCTTGCTCTTGCGCTGCAAAAATACCCATAATTATTCATCTGCCAAAATCGACGGATTCCTCAATATGGCAAAAATACAGGGCGCGAAAGCTCAATTCCATTTAGAATCCATAGAAAGCTGACTATCAGATATTATTAAATAACATTGGGGATATCATCACGACATCCCCAACGCAGTAAACCTTAAAAATCTAATCCTATGAAAAAACTGACCCAAAGTAACATCTTATTATTGGGAAATACAAGAAAATGCTTAAAAACAAATATAATAATTTCAAGCGATTGTTAACGGAGACCATCAGCCACCTCACAGGCAAGGCCAAAGAACAAAGCGTCAGCCGGTTGATACATTGTTGATGTAATATAAATAATAAAGCACTGCAAGTAATTTATTTGCAGTGCTTTGTATATATTATGTACCCCCGAGCAGAATCGAACTGCTATCAAAAGTTTAGGAAACTTCTATTCTATCCGTTGAACTACAAGGGCATTCTCAGCCTTTCGCCTCTGCCGAGGCGTAGCTTCGACATTGCAAATGTAATACATTTATCGCATTTAAGCAAAACGCTGCGCATCCAATATAGCACCTCTGTGCCATAGCACCGGGGCAAAGGTATGGATACGGGGAAAGCGAGCGTGTCATAACCATATGACACACTCGCTTGCTGTAGCCCATAGCAGAATCGAACTGCTCTTTCAAGAATGAAAATCTTGCGTCCTAACCGATAGACGAATGGGCCGCGTTAGCCGCTTACGCGACTTGTTCCTTAGGCTGCCAGCTTGTTAACGTGCTTGGCAAGTTTGCTCTTCAGGTTAGAAGCTTTGTTCTTCGAGATCACCTTCTTGCCTGCGAGACGGTCGAGCATTGCCGATACTTTTACGTAGGCTTCTGCTGCCTGTGCCTTATCTGTCATCGCGCGAAGACGACGTACTGCTGTACGCATAGTCTTGGCATAATAGCGATTATGAAGTCTTCTTGTTACAGTCTGACGAATTCTTTTAACTGACGATTTGTGATTTGCCATCTTAAAATTCTTTATTCTAAAAATGTTCTGTTAATGGTAGCCCATAGCAGAATCGAACTGCTCTTTCAAGAATGAAAATCTTGCGTCCTAACCGATAGACGAATGGGCCATTTATGTTATCCGCTGAAAGCGAGTGCAAATATAAACACATTTTTTCAATTACGCAAGCGCTTTGGCCCCCAAACCGAAAAATATTGCTTTTTTTGTCCACTTTTATGCCTCTATAGCATTTTTTACGCCCGAAAAACTTAATTTTGCACAGTTTCAATTCAAAATCTTATGCCGCTGTCGCCATGCGCGAACGTCTCAACATAATTGTGCTACACACAATCAAGTATTCCGACAAAAACTCGATTGTCCACGCGCTCAGCCGCGAGCGTGGAAGGGTTGCTTTTCTGCTTCCGCTGGGCAACACGGCCAAGGCGCGACAGCGCAATGCCATGTTCATGCCGTTGTCGCTGCTCGAGGTCGAGGCTTCGCGTCAGCCCGGCTCCGACCTGCTGGGAATTGCCGAGGCGCGATATGCCCACATTGCCGTGAGCATCAATGCCGACCCGGTGAAGAACGCTGTGGCAATGTTCACTGCCGAGCTTATGGGAAAGGTGGTGCGCGACAGCGAGGAGAGCGCCCCGGTGTTCGACTTTGCCTCGATGGCCATCCGGATTCTCGACAGCATGACTGCCGGAGTGGCCAACTTCCACATCTGTTTCCTATACCACCTGGGTGCATTCATCGGCATTCAGCCCGACACCGACAGCTACAGCGATGGATATGGATTCGATATGATGGAAGGGACGTTCACTCCTTATTATAAGGGGGGAACAAAGACCATTAGCCCCGACGAGGCACGAACGCTGATGCTCTTGTCGAGAATGACGTTCGCCAACCTGCACCTCTTCCGCTTCAGCCGCGCCCAACGCAACCGCATAGTAGAACTGATGATTCAGTACTATCAGATGCACGGCTCAACAATCGGACCCTTCCGCACGCCCGACATCCTCGCCCAGCTATTCTGACAACCTCCAAAACAAGCCAACACTTATGGACATAAAGAAAGGGAGCCAACATTCTGTCAGCTCCCTCGTTTTGTATTTTATCGCTAACGATTGGTTAGTCGTTCCAGGTACAACTTACAAATTCGAATTGTCCAGGTCCTACGACTTTATATACAATTACGTGAGCAGTAGTGGTGCCCGTATAAACCGAGAAGTTGATGGTGTAAAGCACATCAAGGCCTTCAATTGGAGCCGCATCGGGGTGAAGCATTGAAAGTGCGCCAGGCATTACCTCCGATTCGAAGCGGCGCTTCATGATTTCAACAATCTCATCATCAGATTTGCCAACGTATTCAGGGTCGTCGTACTGTTCTGTAGCCTTCGATGCACGCAGGTCGACATTTCCTTGATAAGCCGAAGCACCGCAATAGTATTCGTTGTTACCATAGCTGGTCACATAACCCTGGCCCTTGGTTGACACGCCAAGTTTCTTCTGGTCGATGTTTTCCCATACCCAATCGGTACATGCCTGGAAGTAGAGAGTACTGAGTTCCTGGCCCTTTCCTGCTGGGAGTGTGATGGTTACGTTTGGATCGTACATCCATTTACCTTTGTTCTTGACGAACTGAGCAGTTTCGGCTACAACACCTTCGTCCTTAACCCAAGCTGAGCCGTCGAACTTGTAGTTCGCTGCAACAACCGAAGTAACCTTATTGGAATAGAGACAATAAACCACGAGCTTAGTATCGTCGGCGGCAGCATAAGGATACTTAACACCGAGATATGTCGGGAAGTAGGATTCAGCGACATCAGTCGACGAGAAGTTGTCGTACGACTGGCCCATGCTGCGATAGTCGGCCTGCGAAAGCACTGCAGCCACATTGCTCGAAATCACGCTCCACTTGCCGGCATTGCACTTGGCAAGGGCATATTCGGTGGTTGTAGGCAAAGTGATATTGGCAGCCTTCAGACGCAACGATTTACCGGTTACCTTACCGCCAACCGATGTGAGAACGAAGTTGCAAAACTTGCCGCCCGAAATCGACTGCAGATAGCCGCAGATGGTAACGGTCTCGCCATCGATAAGAGCAGCCTTCTGAACGTCGGTGCCCTGATAGAGGCTACCCTTGGCTGTTTCGGCTCCGTCAACAACAAAGTTGTAGTAGTTGCCTGAAACTGTAACTGTTGCACTGAACTGGCAATATTCGCACATAAAGTTGTCGGCGCGGGTGATAATCTGGTCGAAGTCGGCACCCGAGAGCACCTTTGGAGATGGATACACATAGTCCATTGTTCCTGTTTTGGTAGCAGTGGCTGCAGTACCGTCGATTTGGAAGCCCTTGTTGTACGCCGAGATAGTACCGCTAACGGTAACGAGGTCGCCAACATTCCATTCGTCGATGGCAAACGACGAGCCGTAGTATACGAGAATCGAGCCGCTCTGGTCGGTGAGCACATAACCACGGGCACAGATGGCGGTGATTACACCCTGCACCTCAACTGCATCGTCGAGGGCTGCAGTGCCAAGCACATTCGACAGTGGTTCAGCTGGTTCGGGTTCAACCGCTCCAAACACTGGCTCCTGGGTGGAGTTTTTGTATTTAACAAGCATATATTCGCCATCCTCGCCGTCGGGATATTCGTCGTTAAGAACGGCTACGATGCCCGACGAAGCTGGCTTCGACGGTGCGAAGCAAGGAACGTAGTTCTCTTCGCTGTCCCAGATGGCCTGGTAGTTGTAGTCCTGCACCTCATAGATGGTGGCAGCGCTGATGGCCGAAACCTCTTCGGGAAGGCCAACTGCTACATTATATGTAAGCTTAATAGCCGAGCCGTTGCTCAGTGTGAAGTAAGCGAAATCAGGATCGCCGAGGAAAGCGGGCACAAAGTCGCGAGCCGACACCTTGTCGGTGAAATAGTGTTTCGAGCCAACTGTCTTCAGATCGGCGCTCACGCCCATTTCAGCGGCGAGCTTTGTATTGGTTGAGTTGGCAGCCAAGTTTGAGTAATCGGCATCGGTGAACGTATATTCGATGGTCTGCTCGTTGGTGATTTCGGGTTCGCCCTCAAAGCCATCGAGTTTGTCGTTCCACGAGTTGACGTCGCAACTTGCCAGAGCAAGCACACATCCGCCGAAAAGCAATGATTTTATGATGTTCTTTTTCATTTGAAACGAGATTAGTGATTAGAAGTTAACTTTCAAGCGTACTGAATATGTGCGACCGAATGAGTAGAAAATACGGTAAGCATTGCTCCACGTGCCGGTTTCGCCGGTCGAAGTGTAAGCGTCCATTACGTAGTGGTGGTTGAACAGGTTGTACACGTTACCAGAGAGAGTTGCGCGGGTGGCACCAATCTTGAACGAATAGCCTGCGTGGAGGTCAATCTGGTTGCCCCACGGAATACGCCACGGTTCGGCAACGTTGATTTCAGAGTTGGCCGAATAGTTCGACGACGAAATCTGGTAGTCGCTGTAGTTGCGGGCGTTTACGGTCCAGTCGGCACCGATACGGAAGCCTTTGAACGGACGGAATGTCACGCCGGCAGCAGCTGTTGTCTGAGCCGAGCCACCAACCTTAACACCTTTCTGGTTGAGGGTTGTATAGGCGTGGTCAGGAGCAAGGATGCCGCTTGCCACATTACCGCGAAGGTCGGCAAGAGGCTGGCCATTCTGGTTGTAGAAGTAGCCCTTGGCGTTGCTGGCCCATTCATAGTCACCCCAAGAGAACATACCGTTGAATTCAACCCAGTTGGTTGGCTTATACACGAAGTTAACCTCCAAGCCCATGTGGCGAGCATCAACACCCTGCATGTTAAGGTAGTAGCGGTCGCCTGCATGGTCGCCCGACGAGATTTCGCCCGAACGGGTAGTGGTCTTGTCGAGCCACTTGGTGTAGTAAGCGTTGAAGTCGGCACTGAATTCGCGCGAACGGAAGCCGTAGCCAGCTTCAACAGAGAAAATCTTTTCGTTAATGGCGTTAGGGTTGGTTGCGTTGCTCACTGTCGATGTGAGGAATGCACCGCCCGAGAAGAATGGGGCACGGCTAATGTAGCCTGCATTTACGAATACGTTGTTGTGACGGTCGATATTGTAGTTCACACCACCCTTGATGGTTCCGCCGAGGAAGTTGAGCGATTCCGATTTGGCGTGGGCTTCATCGTAGTAGAAGTGGTCAACACGCCAGTAGCCGGTATTGCTGAGCGAGCCGGCGAGAACAAAGTTGAACTTGCCGTCGAGAATAGTGTATTCACCCTGCATGTAAGCGCCTTCCTGATGAGTGTGGCCATCGTAGTCACGATAAACGACATCACCAACGCCGAGCTTCTGGTACATCCAGTTCGGGTCCTTTGCAGCGGCATTGTTTTCGGCCTTCACGTCGTCGCGGCTCGAGTCGTCGATATAGTATTCACCGCCGTAAAGGTCGATAATCTTGTTGTTGTGGTGACCAACATAGTAACGGAGGTCGAGACCGGCAGTGAGTGTGAACTTCTTGGGAAGTATTTCATTGCGATAGGTCGAAACCAGGCCATACCATTCGTGGCTATTGTTCGACTGGCTCATAATCATGTTCGAACCGGTAGTGCTCTGACGGTTCATCTCTTCGATTTCATCGTAGGCAAATGTGCCGTCGGAATGACGGAAAAGGGTGTTGAGTGTACCGTTAGATGAGCCGTACCACGAGCTGTAGCTGATGGTATTGCCGTTGTAAGTGCCACGGCCCTGGCCTGAATAGCCGCCACCGCTTGCCAACGACACGTAGGCCGAAGTTGAGAGCGACGAACGGTGTGTGATTTGCCAGATGTGACTGAGCGAAATCTGTGGCTTATGGTAGGTGTTCTTGTTCGATGAGCGAACCTGTCCGTTAGAGTCGTAACCGAAAGTCGGGTTGTAACGGTAGCGGGCATCGCCGTCGCCCATATAGTTGCGTACGTTCTGCCAACCCTCCACGGTCAAGCCGTCCTGGCTCGAACGCTTGTTGTGTTTTTGTGGCGAGCCGAATGCAGTCAGCGAAAGTTGATGCTGGTCGTTGATGCGCTTCGAAACGTTGATAAAGTAGTTATAAGCTTCGAAGAATGTGCCCTGAACGTAACCGTCGCCCTGGCGATGCGAACCGAGCAATGTAACAGCCCAACCATTGTCCATCATGCCTGTCGACACTGTGAGTCCTTCCTGTGTCAGACCGTCGTTACCCATACCGAACCACACGCTGCCGCCCTTCTTGGCATCGAGCGACTTGGTGATGATGTTGATGGTACCGCCAACAGAAGGTGCCGACAGAAGCGATGCGCCCAGACCGCGCTGGGTCTGCATTGACGACGTCACATCGGAAAGTCCGGCCCAGTTCGACCAATACACGCCACCCCATTCCATATCGTTGACAGGGATACCGTTGATGAGAACGGCCACGTTAGCCGACTGGAAACCACGCATGTTAATCTTGGCGTCGCCGTAGCCACCGCCGTCCTTGGTTGCCCACACGCCTGGAGTCGACTTCAGCACTTCAGGGAATTCCTGGTTACCGAGTTTCACATCGATTTGTGCCTGGTTTACTTCAGATATGGCAACAGGTGTCATTCGGGTCTTTGCCACCGACTGGGTTACAACAACGTCCTGAAGCATTGTCGATTCCACTGCCAGAACAACGGTTCCCAGATTGCGCTGTGGCTTCAAGCGTGCTGCTTTATAGCCCAATGCCGATACATTAATCTCCTTGGCATTGCCGGGAACTTTTACACTGAACTTTCCGTCGAGGTCGGTTGCGGTACCGACTGCTGTACCCGGAATCTGCACTGTGGCGCCGATGATGGGTTCTCCCTTGTCATCAACTACCGTACCGCTACAATCTATCGCATTCTGCGCATAGGCAAGCTGGCTTGCCATCGTAGCAATAACCGCAATCAAGAGAAGTAGTCTCTTCATACTTGTTTAAATTAGAATTAATACTGTTTGTTAATATTTATCTGATTGTATAATTATCTGTAAATTCAACAATTAGCTTCACAGCCGTAGCTTCTGCTTTTAATTGGGCTTCTCCTGTAACTGCATCTTCGCCATGCCGTTGCAGGCCGATATGCCGCTGTTCCGTTGTCATCACACTGCAAAGATACATCTTTTATAATAATTAACAATAATTTTGAAGTTAAAATACTCGTCTGTCACCGGATTGTTAACATTTATCACCATATCTGGCAAATACCTGTTCTCGCGATAAATCCGTTGGCAACAACATGACGGAGGAGATGAAAAATCTCGATTACTCCGACATTATCACCCTACTCATCGCCATCTGTCTCCAGTACTCGGCGATCCCGGGATTTCACGTCCTCTTTCATAAAAATATTGAATTTCACCATTTTTCGCACCAAAAGCATTGACATCGGCTTCGCAATGTTGTAATTTTGCGTGAAATTATGGAATTTGCCTTTGTTGGGCCCTATCCTACTGCTTAGAATGGACAACAGCAACAAGAAATCGGAAGTATCGTTTTTCAACGCCAACATCACGCCAATAATGAGCGTGGCGCTGGTGCTGTTTCTGTGCGGCATTGTGGCTGTGCTTGCAATAATCGGCAACAATCTGGCCGACAAGGTAAAGGGCAACATCGGCTTCAACGTGGTGCTCAGCGAAAATGCCACCGACACCGATGTGGCGAGGTTGAAACAGCAGTGGAACCGCGCCGAATATGTGGCAAGCTCCATCTTCATCTCAAAGGACGATGCCATGGCCAACTGGCAACGCGACACCGGCGAGAATCTTATCGAGGTGTTCGGTGTGAATCCGTTGAGTGCCGAATTCGAAATCCACGTAAAGCCGGAATATGCCAGCACCGATTCAATCGCGAAAATTGCCAAGGCCATCCAGCAGAATCCGGCGGTAGAATCGGTGGAAATGCAGCGTGAGCTCATCGACTCGATAAACCGAAACATCGGAAATGTGTCGATAATCCTCGGCATTATCGCAGTAATTCTCACTCTGATTTCGTTTGCGCTTATCAATAACACCGTACACCTGTCGGTATATTCGAAGCGATTCCTAATCCACACCATGAAGCTGGTTGGAGCCAAGTCGAGTTTCATTCGCCGACCGTTCGTCATGAGCAACGTGGTAAACGGCATTATCGCCGGTTTCATCGCTATTTTATTGCTTTGTACTGCCATCTATTATCTGTTCAGTTATATCGATGGCACCGCCGAAATTATCGGTATCACCGAGATTTCTATTGTATGCGTCGGAATAATGATTGTGGGTATAGTGCTGTGTGCGCTCGCCGCTTCCATCGCCACTAACAAATACATTCGTCTCGACTACGATTCACTCTTCAAACGCTAACTTCACTTTATCTCATATGGCTAAACAAACTCAAAACAACGAAAAAATCAAATACAACAAGTTTCCGTTGCGTAAAATCAACTTCATCCTCATGGCTGTATTCGGCCTGATGATAGTTCTCGGATTCATCCTGATGGCCGGAAGCTCAAACGGTGAGGAATTCAACCCCGACATCTTCAGCACACGCCGCATCGTTGTAGGTCCGCTGTTATCGTTCCTCGGCTTCGTTCTTATGGCTGTGGCCATCATGTTCCGCAAGAATTCATCCGACAGCAATGACAAATAACAGCCGTCGGCACATTAAACGCATTTTCCTATCATGAGTTATTTAGAAGCACTAATCCTGGGGCTTCTGCAAGGTCTCACCGAGTATCTTCCGGTGAGCAGCAGCGGCCACCTCGCAATAGCATCAGCGCTGTTTGGCGTTGAGGGCGAAGAGAACCTAACTTTCACCATCGCAGTGCACATTGCCACCGTGCTCAGCACCCTGGTCATTCTCTGGAAAGAGATTGCTTGGATTTTCAAGGGCCTGTTCAAGTTCAAGATGAACCACGAAACCCGTTACGCGCTCAACATTCTGGTTTCTATGATTCCGGTGGGCATTGTCGGGGTGTTTTTCAAGGACGAAGTTGAGGCGATATTCGGCTCTGGTCTGCTGATTGTGGGCATCATGCTGCTTGTCACTGCATCGCTGCTGGCTTTTTCTTACTACTATAAGCCACGCGTTAAGCAGGAAATCTCCATTGCCGATGCATTTGTCATCGGCTTGGCACAAGCCGTAGCAGTGCTGCCTGGCCTATCCCGCTCAGGCTCCACCATTGCCACTGGACTTCTGCTGGGCGACAGCAAGGAAAAACTGGCACAATTCTCATTCCTGATGGTGATTCCGCCAATCCTTGGCGAAGCGCTGCTCGACGGAATGGACATCCTCAAGGGCTCGGCTTCGGGTGCTTCCGACATTTCGCTCGGGGCAATGATTATCGGATTTGCCGCCGCTTTCACAGCTGGTTGCCTGGCATGCAAATGGATGATTAACATTGTGCGAAAAGGCAAGTTAGTGTACTTCGCAATTTATTGTGCCGTGGTGGGCATCGCCACTCTAATTATTTCAGCTCTTTAAACAGATTCACTTATGCTCAATCCCATAGAAGGCGAAATATTCTACGTCGACAAGCCTTTGCGCTGGACATCATTCGATGCCGTGAAGCGTGTGCGGGGCGTGCTGGCACGAAAAACCAAGAAAAAGAAACTCAAGGTGGGCCATGCCGGAACTCTCGACCCTCTTGCCACCGGTGTGCTTATAGTGTGCTCGGGTAAAGCCACCAAGCGCATCGACGAGCTGCAGGCACACGAAAAGGAGTACATTGCCACTCTTCAACTTGGGGCCACCACTCCTTCGTTCGACCTCGAAACGGAAATCGACGCCACATTTCCCACCGACCACATCACCCGGCAACTCGTTGAGCAGACACTCACACAATTCGTGGGCAACATCCAGCAAGTGCCGCCAGCGTTCTCGGCATGCAAGGTCGATGGCCGCCGTGCATATAAGATTGCCAGAAAAGGCCGTCAGGTGGAGCTTAAGGCCAAGGAACTTGTAATTACCGAAATCGAATTGCTCGATTTCTCAGCACCATCGTTAACTATCCGCGTGGTGTGCAGCAAAGGCACATATATACGCGCCCTCGCTCGCGACATCGGCGAAGCACTGGGCAGCGGCGCTCACCTCACTGCTCTCCGACGCACTCGCGTTGGCAACGTGAGCATCGATAAATGTTCTTCGGTCGACGAGCTAATCAACCAGCTCGAGAGCACCGAAATGGTGGAATGGGTTGAGCCCGAGCCAAAGAAGAAAAACGTGGAGAACCACGATATAACCGAGAAAAATCAATAAAAAATAACATCATACAGCATGAAACTATCGGAATTCAAATTCAAACTTCCCGAGGAGCTGATAGCCCAAGAACCGGCTCCATCTCGCGATGAATCGCGTCTTATGGTGTTGAACCGAAAAACCGGCGAAATCGAACACCGCATCTTCAAGGAAATCATCAATTATTTCGATGAAGGCGACCTGTTCATTTTCAACGACACTAAGGTGTTCCCGGCTCGCCTTTACGGAAACAAGGAAAAAACCGGCGCTAAAATCGAGGTTTTTCTGCTCCGCGAACTCTTCGAGGACCAGAAGCTATGGGACGTACTCGTTGAACCGGCACGCAAAATACGTATTGGCAACAAACTGTATTTTGGCATCGAGGAATCGATGGTAGCTGAGGTTATCGACAACACCACTTCGCGTGGACGCACGCTGCGCTTCCTATACGATGGCCCGCACGACGAATTCAAGGCCAACCTGTTTGCTCTCGCTCAGACTCCACTCCCTGAATACATTAAGCGCGAGCCAACACCAGAGGACGCCGACCGATACCAGTGCATATTTGCCAAGCACGAAGGTGCTGTGGTGGCACCGGCTGCCGGTCTGCACTTCAGCCGCGAGCTCATGAAACGTATGGAAATAAAGGGCATTGAATCGGGCTTCATCACTCTACATGCCGGTATTGGTAACTTCCGCGACATCGATGTTGAAGACCTTACCAAGCACCGCATGGATTCCGAGCAGATGAACGTCGACGAAACCATCGTTCAGCAGGTAAACAAGGCCAAGGACAACAAACAGCGAATTTGCTGCATTGGATCTTCCACTATGCGTGCGCTGGAAAGCACTGTGGTGATGGACGGAAAAATTAAGCCTTACAACGGCTGGACCAACAAATTCATCTTCCCTCCCTACGATTTCACTGTGTGCGACTCTATGGTGACAAGCTTCCACATGCCTTACTCAGTGATGCTCATGCTCGAAACTGCCTTCGGCGGTTACGACCTGGTGATGAAAGCCTACAAGACTGCCATTGCCGAAAAATACCGCTTTGGAGCTTACGGCGATGCAATGCTGATTATTTAATCGCGGCGGGACCTCTCTCCGACTTTCAATTTGCAATATATCCCCGACTGGCCTTTGCTATTGCCCATTTGCCGGTCGGGGGAATATGTATATAACAAAAAATCCCGATTTCACCGACTTTTTTTCGCTCTTTCAATGATAAACGAATACCTAACCCACACTCTTCCATGCGGCCTGAAAATTGCCCATATTCCCACCGATTCCGACGTGGCCTATTGCGGCATAACCGTAAGCGCCGGCAGCCGCGACGAAGCCAACGATTGCCTCGGCATTGCACACTTCGTGGAGCACACAATCTTCAAAGGAACAACTCGCCGAAAGGCTTGGCACATCCTGAACCGGATGGAACGCGTGGGCGGCGAGCTGAACGCTTTTACATCGAAAGAGGAAACCACAATTTACTCAATATTCCCGGGCGACTACTATAGCCGCGCAATCGAGCTCATTGCCGACATTGTGCAGAATTCAATTTTCCCTGGAAAGGAACTCGACAAAGAGCGCGAAGTGGTGCTCGACGAAGTTGCATCGTACCGCGACATGCCAAGCGAAGCCGTTTACGACGATTTCGAGGACCTGCTGTTTGCCGGCTGCGGACTTGGGCACAACATTCTGGGCACCGAAGACACCCTACACAGAATCGGCTCGGCAGAATGCTCCCGGTTTCTAAAGAACCTTTACGTGCCGACGAATATGGTGCTGTTTTCATACGGCAACATCAACTTCAGCACCCTATGCCGCCTTACCGAAAGATATTTCGGCAACATGAACCACTCGCTCGACCGCATTGCTCGTTCTTCTTCCAGCGAATTCCAAACTTTCCACAACATAGAGCGCATCGACACCCACCAAAGCCACACCATCTACGGGGCCCCTACTTTCGGAATGTTCAACAACGGCAAATATGCATTATCGCTGCTTAACAATATGCTCGCCGGACCGGGAATGAACTCGCTGCTCAACGTAGCTCTGCGCGAAAAACGCGGATACGTATATTCGGTTGACTCTTCCGCTACGCTCTATAGCGACTGTGGAGCTTTCGCCATTTACTTCGGATGCGATGCCGAGCACACACGCAAATGCCTCGACATAATCGGCCGATGCATCAGCGACATCGCCGACCACGGAATCGACGACAAGCGCCTCAGCATGGCCAAACGACAATACATCGGACAAATAATCGTTGCCAACGACAACCACGAGAACGTGGCACTCGCTCTGGGCAAAAACATGCTCTACTTTGGAAGAATGAGCACAATCACCGAAACATCCGAGAAGATTCTCGCCATTACAAACGACGAAATACGCAACGCAGCAGCAATGCTGACTCCCGACAAAGCTTCCACTCTCACTCTGGCATGACCCGAATCACGCGAGAATTACGGCCATTAAAGCTCAAATAGGCACCAAATTATAAATAATGTTAATTTAGAATATGTTTTATAGCATAATTTTGCAGCATTCAAAATTATGCTTACCTTTGCATTGTGTTTTCATGGTATTAGATTTAAGGTTAATAAGGTTGGTTGTCGGGATGACAACCATTTCTTTTTTAACCCTACCGGAAACTCCAGATTACTTCTCTCATTCCACACAACATTGACATTACCTCAGCATATGCATATATAAACGAAAAGAGACTTCGTTCGAAGTCTCTCAATTCGTTTGTCGCATTTAATGCGACTTTTATTAACCCTATAACAATCAATATACCGAAGATTGATCCGAGAGCCTCACGGCCATTGCGGTAATCTTACATAAACTCTAATTAACTCTAAACCTTTTACCTTAAATTCCTCTTGAAGATCTATTCAATTAAACAACCAACCAAATAAAATCACAAGTTAAGAATCCAGTGGAAATTTCGGTGGCTTTCGAGGCCAACCTTTTCATTTCCTTTTTCTGATACAAAGTTATGCTGGATTTTTTAAACTTATATCGCTATATTAATAAATATATAGATAAATATGAGGAATTTTATTTGATTATCAATTAATTGAATCTTTAGCAATATAGATAAATATATGACGCCTACAGGCAATTATTCGTCATTAATCGAGCCTATCGACATGATATCCTTGTCGAAAGTTGCGCGATTTATGGCTTTATTCCGCAATTTATTTCGATAAGCATAGATGGTATTGACCGAGAACCTCAGAAACGATGCTATTTTGTTGCTATCGTCGATGCCCATTCTCAGAAAGGCAAAAATGCGGAGTTCCATGGTCAGTTTGCCATATTCCTTTACCTCAATGCGCTCCGATGGGATGAGCAGTGCATTAACATCCTCGACAAATGTAGGATAAATATGCAGGAATGCACTGTCAAAATTCTCATAGAACAGTTTGTTCTGTTCCTCGGCAAATTTCGCCGACTTGGTCATCTTCATCAAGTCGTCAATCTGTCCGGCAGTCACTTTTCTCATTACCAAACGGTTGAAATTATCGAGGCGTTCCATGTATATCGAGCACAAATCAAGAAAATGCCCCATGAATTCATCCTTAACACTGTTGGCATGCTTTAGCGACTGCCGCACATCGCGGAGCTTCTTGTTTTGCTTCCACGCTGTCACAATAAGACCAATCAGCACCACCGAAAGAACGCTGACCAGTCCCAACGCAACAAGAATCCACAGATTATGCATATCAATCTGATCTTGATAGGCTTTGTTGATAAGCGGCATACTCTTGGCAATCTGCATGTTACGTAAGCGTGCATTACAGAAATTAGCATCGGACATCGATACGGTTATATACTTATAAGCCCTACGTATGTCGGTGGTGTTGTTATACAGATACTGCGCCAAATACTGCAGCGACACATTCTCCTTTATCGAGCAGCGGGCATCGGATGCCGCCGAAAGTGCCCAATAGTGAGCAGCTTCGTCAGTATCACCTTCTATCGAGGCGAGCGAGGCCAGGATGCTCGTCACACGGGCATACATCGACGAATTCTCGGGCACCATCCCGATTATTTCGAGTAGCATCTTGCGCGAGGTTAGTATACGTCCTTGGTCCTGCATCACCTCGGCCTCATATAGTTTATGCAGCAGCGAACGCTGGTCGATTATCGTCAGCAATTTATCGCGATAATACCGGTTTTTTGTCTGATATTCAATGGCATACTTACCACTGTTTTCAGCGTATCCCATCAGATAATAATAGAGCTGGCGGGCAGTATCGTAGAACTGAACGGCAAGAGCGTCGTCAATTCCGGCTTCCTCGAGCCGTTCAAGCTCATCGATAGCCTCGTTATACAAGCCAAGCACGCCGAGAGCCTTGAATCGCGCTATACGCACCGACTTTTCCTGTATGGAATCCTTTGTAAGTATCGATATTTCAAGGGCGTTGTCGTAATACAGCAACGACGAATCGGCCACAAACGATTCGTACTCTCGGCCGAGTTCCATCGACAATGCCAATCGCCTGGTATACACATTCGACGACTGGAGTTCCGATTTTATGCTGTCGATGCGGCGATACTTCATGGCATCGTAGTACTGCACCGAATCGAGCACCAAATCGAGCTTAGCCAAGTCACTTTTTGTAAGCCGCTCGGCACTGTTGAGGGTCGCAGCAAGACATACAACGGCAATTAGTAAGGTTAATCTTTTCATAATTAGAGTCTACGATAAACACAAAATTACGAATTTACCGTAAAATCCACAATACAATCGTCCAAAATCACTTTATTATAACGCGAACTGCCGATACTCCATAGCCAAACCAATAGCCCAGCGCACCATCTATGTTAGATGGGCAACCACGTGCAACATTGAAAAACGATTGTCCCGACAGCGACACCGAATTCTCATAGGCATTCCAGAAATCGAACTGCTCACGCGAGATGGTGCACAATTTGACATCTACAGTATCGCCATAATTATACAATGGAGAGAATTTCTGTTCGCCTTCAAAGGTATTATGAATACCCTTGGCAACATTAAACCCAGTGGTAGGGTCGTAGGCCACACTTTCGAATGTACCGAGAAACGACGAATAGTAACGAAGCTCAGCACCAACTATTTTACTGAAAAACTTATAATAGCTGCCAGGCATGGTATTGTCGATATTTGCAAAAGCACTGACCTGATATAACGAAGCATCGTTTTGCGAGGCACGCACTCTCACCGAATCGATTCGAAGTGGCTGAATTATACGGGTGGTAGCGGTGAAGGTATCGGTTTCAGTCTCAATCATCAACTCGTATTCCTTGTCCACCTGCCCCCTCAGCTTGGTTGTGGTATACACAAACGATGGTATATAATTCTTGTTAATCCTGGCTGTCATATAATACCGGCTTGTCCCATCAGAAATCGACACCCTACACCATTTCTCGACATAATTGTCCAACGAATCCATCGGCTTGGTCAAGTCGATGGCACGGGTGATTATAACCATAGGATACGCGCCGTTTTCAATCCACCCTTCCACCACTATCGGCATTTCTGCATCATCACGCAGTTCCGGCTCGTCGTCTGCACAGCCCCACAGCGACGCGACCAATGCCAAAGCACACAATATGTAGATTATTCGTTTCATCTGAACATGATAGTATAGGATATCGAGGGAATGATGGAAGTGAGCACCGATTCCTTGCCCATCAGCCCGTTCTTCGGCGAATAATTATAATATTTCAACACCACATTGCGGTGTGCCGTCACATTGTATGCCGACACATTAAACCGATGTCGCAGCAGTCCCTTGGATTGCAAAGTATAGCTCAGCGATGCATCCAGCCGGAAATAATCAGGCAGCCGAGAAGAATTATGCGGGTAATACTCGCATATAAGGTTCTCACCTATCATATACCCCATCGAAGCACGTGTGTAAGGCGTGCCCGTAGCATAAGCCAGCGATGCCGAAAAATCGAATTTATCGTTGATTTTGTACGACCCCGACATCTTGAAATCGCAGCTGCGGTCGTAGTTGGCAGGAAAATATGCATCAGCGATTTCCGGAACCCGCAATTCGCTACGTCCTACTGCACATGAGGCCCACATCCGCAGTTTCCTGCAGTTAAGCGCAACCATAGCCTTAACGCCGTATGAACGGCCATTTCCCTGCATGACATCGTCAAGCGGACGATATCCTCCGTTGGCCATATTTAATATGCAGCCCGTAAACTCCGGCAAATTGCGAATGCTGCGGCAATATGCCTCGACATTATACGACAAATACCCGTTCAGCAACTTCCCACTGGCTCCAATGGCTCCATACCATGAGTGCTGAGGCTTGAAAACATTGTCGGCATTTATCCAGAAATTAGCCGGCAACCCACTGTCCGACTCCTTGATGAGATGCGAAAACTGAGCCAAAGCTCCGGTACGCAACGAAATTGACAACGCGCCACTGATATCGGTCGTTATAGAAATCCGGGGCAACGGATATACCCTCGATATCGACGGCCCAATATATTCGGTAAGTGTAACACCTGCGGATAATGAAGTATTAGTCAATATCCGACGGTTATACGACACATCGGCCGACAGTTCTAACGCATTGTTGGCATCAGCGCTGGTGTCGGACTGCGAATGTTGAGGAGATGAATGACGGAAAGCCACATCGGCTGAGAAAATCCAATATTTGTATGCCAGTTCTCCGTTGTAATTAAGTTCATAAATCGACGATGGCAGCGAAGCCGACACGCTCGACTCTCTCAAATCGAACCCATTCGACAATTTGCTCCAGTTAAGCCTTTGCTTCAGACCCGGCAGTTCCAGCACCACATTCGCCACAATATTATTCCATTTGAAATTGCCGTTTGAATCATAATATGCATCGTCAAGCAGCATTCTGTCGGCCGAAAGGAACAAATCGGCCAACACACGCCTATTGTCGCCAAATTGATGCGATACAGTGAGATTGGCATCGCCAAAATTGTAAAGCAGACGTGCATGGTCGTACTTTATCATGTCGGGGAAAATCTTATCGAAATACGAGCGGCGCAACGAAGCTGCCACCCAGGTGTTGCCTGACGGCACAACGGGAGCCACTACCGAGGCCGCTGCATTGATGATTCCTATTGTTGCTTCACCCTTAAGGCCATCGCAATAGGCCGCTGTGCACGCATCGAGCGATGCTCCCAACACATTATGCCCAGCCGACACATTGCTGAACGAATACCCGGAATAGTGCGAAGCGTTAAATGCCGAAAAAAGTCCGAGCATGTGAAACGGATTGAATATCCGCGCCCCGTTGGTTGAAATCCGGTTTTGGGAATAATCCATACCGTCAACCGAAATGCCGGCGGCAAAATCGTTGTTGGTATGCACGTCGGCAAATGTCTGCAATGTACGTATGGCATCATTATTGCCAAACAATGCAGGCCCTGAGTTCACCACCGACGACGAAACATTCAGTTTACCGTCGCGTGGCGCTATTTTAACCGGTACACGTGCGGTTACACCCACAGCACCGAGCTCCACGTGCATCGTGTCGGGGTTCTCTGTTTCCGCATAAATGCTGACAACACTCGACAATACAACTACAACAGCCGCCAAAAAGCATCGCACGACACCTTCCGACAGCTGTTGTAATATGGAATTCGCAGTCAACGTATGTTGTTATTCGTTTCCTGAAATAGTGTAATAAGTATCGATGATTGCGTTGTAGTCGTTAACCAATGTCTCGAAACTTGTTGCAGTGAAATAATCTTCAATCGCAAACGAAGTCATATCAGGAAAGACGAGAAGCGGCTGCAACTCGAGATACATATACTGTTCCCAATAAGGGTTTTCAAGGGGTACTTCTTCCCAAAAACCAGTTTCTTCATTATACACATATTGTGATTCTCTATAATATTTGTAATCATCAATCTCTTCCGAAACATCAACTGCCAGGTATCCTTGCATCTGGTTGGTTCCATCGTAGTAGAACGCAACATCTGCATAGTTGTTAAGCACCAATGCCTGATTGCGAATTACATCAATATTATCACCACAGACTGTCATCGTATTGGTCGACTCGTCCCAAGATTCAATACTCTCTTCCAAATAAGAGTCTTGCTCAAATGAGTCGTATATCTTTGAAGGCGAAGCCATATGACCTTTCACCTGCAGTTTGCCCAGAATATCTGTAACCGAATTAATGTAGTTCACATGTGCCACAAGCATCGAATCGGTGGTAGCTGGTACATACACCCAATAGCCCAAAGTTTCGTCATAGTAATCATGTGACTCCGAATTCTCGAAATCCTCTTTCCAGTTGTCGTAGTTGGTCAATTCTTGGCCATGCAGATAATTGTTCGAGGTAATCAGAGTTTCGCCGTTAACCGAAAGCTTAACGGCATCGGTGATGAGCGTATCATATATAGCCATCTCGTTATCGACCTGGTAGCCATTCTGCATTGTCACCGAAAGTTTTACCTGGGCAGACTTGGCATCGTTGTTGATTTCCGATGTCATCACCACCTTGAATTTTTCAACTGAATCAATCGAACCTACAACGGTGATTGTGTGAGGTATACGACCTACGAAGTCAACCTCGGTCCAGTCGGTATACTCAGCGCTCTGGCTGAGAGTCACCTTGCAGGTGCCCCAGTCGGTGGGATAACGCATCTCTATGTAATCGGCATCGCTTACTTTCTCCCACTCATAATTAGTGGTATTTGCAACAAACACTCCATAATAATCGGAAATCTGATACAGTTCCACCCCATTCTGTGTGGCCTTCACTATAGCTCCGGCATTACCTTTGGCTACTTCGCCGACAGATTTAAGGATGGCGCTCAGATTTGTCACAGTGGCATTGTTATGCACATCGTAATATTTCGGGTCGAGGTTATAACCTGAGTACACTCTCACAAATTGGTCAACCATTCTAACAATATCAGCCTGGTCGTTAATGTTTACCTTGCTGTTGAGCTCTTCACCAATCTGAATCATGCGTTCTTTCGACTTGGCCGGGCTCATGCCTGTTGCGTCGACAGGTGCGTTGAATGTAATATAATCGATTTCATCGAGATTTATTGTCTCTTCGTAACCTGTAATCGACAATGTATGGCCGCCATTGCCAAACTTAAGGTCGCCGGCCACGCCAAAATTATATTTTGTATACACATCACCCTTCTTTACATAAAGAGCCTGGGGAAATGTTATTGCATTTGCTGCCAAGCAACAAATAATTGCAGTAAGCGATATAATCAGTTTTTTCATTTCAATACGATTTTTGTAGTTTTACTTCCTATTTCAACAATATACAACCCCTTGGGAAGATTTCTCATATTTACTGTGTTGCCAATCTTAACTTGAGGAATCTCGGCACACAGACGGCCTTGAACGTCAAACACACGGAGCTGTCCGTCGGCATTCACCTGCAGTACATTGCCATTAACCGTTACTATCGGGCTCGAAATCTTTGCATCCGCAGCCGACACTCCTGATGTTTCCTCGTTTACTTTCATCTTTTCCAATTCAGCCGAAGAGAATTCTTTCACAACAGCGTCGCCTGCACCGAGCAGCTGCATTCCGCCATTCTTGAATGTCAATTTGTTAACCGAAGAAAGGTCAAACAGTTCCCATTGTCCGTCGGCTTTCAGGATGTGAAGATAAAGTGCCTCGGCACACATGGTTAGGCTTGCACTTAACAGAGCCACTGCCACCAACATTTTTTTCATAACCAACTATTGAGGTATACTAAACCGTTCTCCGAAACCCTGAGAGAACATAATTAATAATTCATTGCGACAAAACGCAGGTTTCCAGAAAAAAGCATCCAACAAGCTAATGCACAACTGATTGTGTCACTATAATTTCCTAATTCATTTACAATTTACACATCCCGGCCAAAGGCATCAGTATCGGCACATTTTCATGACGTTTTTGTCTTAGGTTTACCAATATATTTTTATATATATATTTGCAAAGATATTAAATTTTGCAAAAACATAAAATAAAGACCAATGAAACTTTCAGCAATACTTATCTTCGCAATATGAACTGCACCACAGCCGACATTTATCGTTCGATTATTCGACTTGGCAGCCCTATCACCATCGGGCAGCTTGGCATTATCGTACTCAGTTTTGCCGACACCATGATGGTGGGACGATACTCAACCGATGCATTGGCAGCAGCATCGTTTGTCAACAATGTGCTGGTAATCCCGGCCATGCTGCTCATAGGATTCTCCAACGGCCTCACCCCGATTGTCGCCGCACTGTTTGCTCGCGGCGACACAAAGTCGCTTTGCACCAACATCCGCGTGGGATTTCTCCAGAACCTTCTGCTCGGCATCATCCTCACCACACTGCTCATCGTCCTGTACTTCAACCTCGACAAGATGGGACAGCCGGAGAATCTGTTGCCACTAATCCGCGACTACTACCTTATAACTCTCGGCGGAGTACTGCTTATTGCCGTCACCAACGTTGGCCGTCAGATTTTCGAAGCCACTGGCAGTGCAACGCTGTCAATGTGGATTCTGCTTGGAGGAAACACTTTGAACATCATATTCAATTATTTGCTGATTTTCGGCAAATTCGGCTTCCCTGAGTTAGGGCTCAACGGTGCCGGCATCAGCACCATCGGCTCGCGAATTGTCATTGTCATTGCATTCATATGCATCATGGCGCTGAGCCATCGCTACCGACACATTTTCAAGGGCGCCATCAATGCACGCTCCGACCGCAGCACCGCCCGCAAGGTTCTTCAAACATCGTGGCCAGTGTCGTTGCAAATAGGCATCGAAACCGGATTCTTCGCCATGTGCGGAATTATGATGGGATGGATTGGTGAAATACAACTTGCCGCCAACCAGATTCTCATTACCATCGGCCAGCTTGGATTCACTATCTATATGGGCTATTGCGCAGCCGTGTCGATATGCATTTCGAGGGCCATCGGAGTACGCGACATAGAATTGCTACGGGCCACAAGCCGCTGCGGCTATCGGCTCACGCTCTTTATCACCACCATTTCATCGGCCATTATCCTATTGTTTGGCGAGCAACTGATTCGCATTTTCACCACCGATGTCGAGGTTATCCTCAAGGCCGTATCGCTGATTCCGCCGCTTGTACTCTACCAATATGCCGACGGCACCCAGATTATGTATTGCAATGCTCTGCGTGGCACCACCTACGTGAAACCGCTGCTCATCATCGCCGTTGTGGCTTATTGCATAGTGAATCTACCCATTGCCTACGCGCTGGGCTTCGTGGCCGGATTCGGCGAATATGGCATGTACTATTCCTATTCGGTGGGGCTGGGAGTGGCTGCCACACTCTACTACCGCTACTTCTGCAAGAAGGTGAAAACCCTTGAGCAGGAATTTGCTGTCTAACACAAGAATCCCATTGCTATGCCCTACGGCACCGCAATGGGACCAGATATCTGTTTGTGGATTGGTGTTTACCAGCCTCCGCTGGCGCCACCGCCGCCAAAGCTGCCGCCGCCAAAGCCTCCAAATCCACCGAAGCCACTTCCGCCCGAGCCAAATCCTGAGCTTGAGCCTCCGATGCCGGGGCCGAAGATTACTGGGCCTCCAAATGTACGGCCACCGCCCGACGAGCCATTGCTGTCGTTGTTGTCGCCCCCTTTCCCGGTTGCATTGGCAAGCACGATAAACAGTATTATAGCACCGAGCGCAACGGCAAGGGCTATGAACATCATAGCTGGATCGTCGTCAGAATTGGCATAATCGTCGATGCTATATTCCTTGGCAGCAATCGGCATAATCACCGAAAGCGCGCTCGATATGCCACCATAGTAGTCGTCCTGCTTGAAGTGCGGAATCATCTCCCGCTCGATAATCATCTTGCAGGCAGCATCGGGAAGAGCCCCCTCAAGGCCATAGCCGGTGGAGATAGCCACCCGGCCGCCGCCATTATCGTTTTTCGGCTTCATCAGTATCACAACGCCGTTGTTGTTCTTCGAGCCGCCTACTCCCCACTTCTCGCCCAGTTCAGCCGCCATCATCGACACGTCCTGTCCCTCAAGGTCGGCCACAGTGACCACAGTTATCTGGTTCGATGTACGGCGCGAGAATCTCACCAGAGTGTCTTCGAGCACAGCTCGCTGCTCAGGGCTGAACACCTCGGCAAAGTCGTTCACCAGACGTGCCGGCTTCATCGGCTCGGGCACATCGGCCACAGCTATCAATGCTGCGAGCAATGCCAACACTACGGCAAGGAAATATTTAATTTTCGTCATATGATATTTCGTTAGGCTGTTCGTTAATGTCGTTGTCCACCGGCGGGAAGAATTTTGCCAAATTCTCGCCAATGGCTTCGATAACCAGGCATATTCCTGTGGTGGCGTCACCGCTGCGCAGATACTGTGCCAGCAAGTTCTTTTCACTGTCCCAGAAATCGGAGGGCACCACCTCGTTGATGCCGCTGTCGCCTATTATTGCAAAGCATCGCGACTCGAATGCAATGTATATTAGCACTCCATTGCGGCGCTCGGTGGCATACATTTTCAGTTCGTTGAACTTCTCTACTGCCCGCTTGTAGGCATCGCCCGAAGTGCAGCGAGGCTCAACGTGTACACGAATCTCGCCGGAAGTGGCCTGCTCGGCCTGCTCAATAGCATCGACTATGCGCTGCTGGCCTGCAGTTGAGATGAATTTGTCAAGTTTCATCGGCTGGGGATTATGTCAGAATTGCACTGTCGGAGCTTGCTCTGCACCTTCCTGGGCCTTGAAATATGGCTTACGCTCGAAACCGAACATCGATGCCACTATGCTGCGCGGGAACTTGCGGATTGAAGTGTTATACACCTGTGCTGTCTCGTTGAATTTCTTGCGTTCAACAGCAATGCGGTTCTCTGTACCCTCGAGCTGAGCCTGCAGTTCCTTGAAGTTTTCGTTCGCCTTCAGGTCGGGATAGTTTTCGGTGATGGCGAGCAGTTTGCCCAAAGCTGAACCAAGTTCGCCTTGTGCAGCCTGGAACTTCTCGATAGCCTCGGGAGTGAGGTTAGTTGGGTCGATAGTCATCTGAGTGGCCTTTGCGCGAGCCGAAACCACGCCTTCGAGCGTTTCTTTTTCATGGGCAGCATAGCCCTTCACAGTGTTCACCAAGTTGGGGATAAGGTCGGCACGACGCTGATACACATTCTCAACCTGCGACCATGCGGTGTCTACACTTTCTTCAGAGCTTACCAGCGAGTTATAAGCGCTTACACACATAATGGCAATTACAGCCACCACAGCAATGATGATTACAGGAATCGATAATTTTTTCATTTTTCTAAAGATATAAATTGTTAATAATTAGTTTTCAACAGTTACAACTATAACGCTTTTACCTGAATCGCGTTCTGTAACGATACAAATATATGTCAACAATTCCCCATCTGCAATATGACAACAACATTGCAAGAAAATTTTCGTTTCGCACCACGCCATTCGGTGCAATGTTGCAATAAGCAATAGTTGCATATGCCGTATATTATTGGTATCTTCGTAGGCAAATACAACCCACATTAACCATGAAGAAAGTAATAGCACTTATTCTTGCAACCGTTGTCGCCACAGCATCGGTATTGGCCGTCGAAGCCGGCCACATTAAATCGAAAGCATTCAAGGCCAGCAACATTTTCGGCGATAAGCCCAGCGCCGAGCTATATTCAGCCACCGGAAGGGGCATGATTACCAATATCCAACTCATTGGAGCCGTTGGCACCGACGTAAGCGACGCCAACATACTGTGGGAAGGATTCTACCGCACAACGATGAACGTATACGTCGATGGCCAGAAATCAATTGCCGGAACCATCTACGAACTTTGCGGCATGGGCTCGAAAGCCAATGCCTATAACGATTTTGCCGACCTTAGCTACTCCACCCCGTTATTCTCAAAGCTCGGGCGCTTCAGCGGCATACAGTTCACAATGAAGATTCCTTACTACCAATCTATTCGTATCGAGCTGGTACGCCACCCCGACGATGTGGGCAAGCCTCAACTTATGTGGGGACTCGTGCGCGAAACCGACATCATCGACATCGACTACGGCACAGTAAAAGTGCCTTATGGAGCCCGGCTGAAAGCATTGGCTGTGAACAAAACCGTTAAGCCCGGCGACGAACTCGAGCTGATGACCAGCCACCGCAAAGGTGTGTATCTTGGATGCAATTTCGACTGCGTGGGCACTGCTTTCGGATGGGTTGAAGGCTGTGTAAGAGCATATTACGGCAACAGCACCACTCCTGTGATGCTTTCATCGGGATTTGAGGACTATGTGGGATTCTGCTTCGCTTTCAACCAAAGCACCGTACAACATCCTAATTTCGGGGCCACATTCGTGCACATGACATCGGCACCGTTCCACGTGTGCGCTTTCCGTCAGCATTTTCTCGACCCTATTTACTTCGACAACGGAGGTTTCCGCCTGACAGTGCGAAACAGCGACCAGAACTTCACCGGCACAAGCACCGTGACATCGGGCGAAGGCCTGGCCGGAAACCAAGGCGATTGCGACTACACTGCAATTGCATTCTTCTATGAATGGGATTAACCTGCTAACTACAATATTATTAATATGAAACTAAACATCATCGCACTGGCTGCCTCATTGGCGCTCAGCACACTTTCCGCATCAGCGGCCAACCCGCTTGTCGACGGCTGGAACGCCGACCCCGAAGCCGTTATCGTCGACGGCACCTGCTGGATTTACCCTACCATCAACGGCGCCCGATTTGACACATATTCATCAACCGACCTCGTGAACTGGACCCGGCACGAGAACATTCTCGACACCTGCACGGTTTCATGGGCACACAACTGCATGTGGGCTCCAGCAATGGTGCACCACAACAGCCGTTACTACTTCTTTTTCAGCGCCAACGATGTGCATCAGGGCGAAATCGGAGGCATTGGCGTGGCCGTGGCCGATAATCCTGCCGGACCATTCACCGACGCACTCGGCCATCCGCTAATCGGCGAAATCATAAACGGAGCACAGCCAATCGACCAGTATGTGTTCCGCGACGACGATGGCCAGTTCTATATGTACTACGGCGGGTGGGGACACTGCAATGTGGTGCGACTTTCCAACGACCTCATGAGCGTGGTTCCGTTCGACGATGGCACCACTTATCGCGAAATCACACCGAAAGGCTACGTCGAAGGCCCGTTTATGCTCAAGCGAAACGGTAAATACTACTTCATGTGGAGCGAAGGAAGCTGGACAGGCCCCGACTACCGCGTGGCCTATGCCATCAGCACATCGCCGTTCGGTCCGTTTGAACGCATCGGCACCATCCTGCAAAAGGACGATACCATAGCCACCGGCGCCGGGCATCATTCCGTCATCCAAATACCTGGAACTGACGAATACTACATCGTGTATCACCGCCGCCCAATCGGCGACACAGAGGCCGTACACCGACAGATGTGTATCGACCCGCTTATCTTCGACGCCAACGGATTCATCAAGCCGGTAGTGATGACCCACGAAGGCATCGGGCCCAAGAACCTGAAAGCCAAATAGCAAGAGCATCAGCACTTCGTAATTTTCTGCAATTTTTCTGAAAATTCATTAATCATTCCGAAAATTTGCTATTTTTGCGAAATATTCACTTTTTGTAAAAAGGTATTTCACTATGGAACAGGATTACGAAGCAATGGTGGCTCAAAGCGCCGAAGAATTGTTCCAAGTTATGGAAACGCGTATTGCCCCGCAAGGCATGGAGCGCATACGCGATGCCTATGATTTGGCATATAAAGCACACAAAGGACAGAAACGCAAAGGCGGACAGCCTTACATCATTCACCCTATTGCCGTGGCGCGTATTGTTGGCGCCGACCTCAATCTGGGGGCAAATCCTGTTATTGCAGCTCTACTGCACGATGTGGTGGAGGATACCCCTGTGGAATTATCCGATATCGAGAAGCGTTTTGGCTCCGATGTGGCATTTCTGGTGAAAGTGGTCACCAAACAGAAGAAGCAGCAATATGAAATGTCGAAACAACTCGACAACTTCAAGCAGATGCTCGACTCGGTGCACTACGATATCCGTGCAATCCTTATCAAACTTGCCGACCGACTGAACAACATGCGTACACTCGACAGCATGCGTCCCGACAAGCAGATGAAAATTGCCGGTGAAACCGACTATTTCTATGCACCGCTCGCCAATCGCCTCGGCCTGTACAACATCAAGACCGAACTCGAGAACCTCAGTTTCCAATACCGCTGCCCGCAGGAATACAACACCATTGTCGAGCACCTGAAAGCCGACGAACGCGAATATTCGGCACGAATCAAGACATTTACCGACCGGATTTCAATAATCCTAAGCCAAAACGATGTGTCGGCGCGCATTTTGGTGAAATACCGCAAGCCCTACAGCATCTGGCGCAAAATGATGGCCTCCGGAGCCGACTTCAAGCACATCGACAACCGCCACTACATCCACATAGTATTCCCCGACAACATATCGATATCGGAAAAGCATATGTGCCTACGCATCTACTCGCTCCTGACCGATATGTTCAAGGAGAAGCCGGGAAGCGTCGACAATCTTATCGACTCGCCTAAAGAAAATGGCTACCAAGGTTTCCACGTGAAATTGCTTTCCGAACATGGCGATTGGGAAGAGGTTCACATTGGCTCTGAACGAATGCTGCTGAAATCGCAACGCGGATGCGTGGCCGACCGCGGCATGGACAACATAAAAAAGTGGATTGAAAAGTTCAAGGTAGTGCTACAAGACATCGCATTCCACACCCAAGACTCCGGCTTCATTGAGAATGTGGTGAGCTCGTTCTACTCCGACGACATCATGGTGTTCACCCCGAAAGGCCGCGTGGTGCTACTGCCGAAAGGCTCCACCGCACTCGACTTTGCCTTCGAAATCCATAGCCATCTGGGCGAACACGCACAGTTTGCCCGAATAAACGGCAAACTGATGTCGGTGAAAACCGAACTCCACCGAGGCGACTGTGTGGAAATCGGAATCAACGACAGCATTCATCCCGAACCCGACTGGATTAATCACGTGCTGACCTACAAGGCCAAACGCTGTCTGCGCAACTATATAAGCCATATTCCGGAACAGCCTTATTGCCGATGCGAGGTATGCCACCCGCTTCCGGGCGACGAGGTGGTGGGATTCATTGGCCACGGCAAGAAAACCGAGATACATAAGCGCAACTGCCCTCGCGCCATATCGCGCGCTTCGCAGGACGGCGACTCGATTGTTTCAATCGACTTTGTCGAGAATCCAAACATCCACTACCCGGTGTGTGTCGAGATTAAAGCCGTAGACCGGCATCATCTGCTCAGCGACATCGTCGACTGCATCTCAAACCGCCTGATGCTCTCTATCACTTCGCTTGAAACCTACACCATCGACCAGATTGTGAACTGCCGAATCCGATTCAGCGTACACTCGAACAACGAACTGCAACAAGCCATCCGATACATCGACAGTATCGACAATGTGGAAGAAGTGCGGCGTGTGCTCAAGCCCGACAATCAGCAATGATGCGCTCTGCGCTACGTTAATAAATATTAATTTGCCGATTGCCCTTAACCTTATTTATATAATGATTATTCACTTTTCTTACCTTTGTGTAAGATTTTTACCAAATGGAACAAGTAACATTTAAAGGGCTTACCTTCGTACCTTTTATCAAAAACGAAGAGATACAAGAACAGGTGAAACGTGTGGCGGCCGAAATTACTCGCGACTGCGGCAACGACTTCCCGCTTTTCCTGTGTGTTTTGAACGGCGCATTCGTATTTGCCGCCGACCTATTCCGCTCTGTTGAATTCAACACCGAAATCACATTCATACGATACAAATCCTACGAGGGCACCCAATCGACCGGCACCGTGCGCGAAGTGCTCGGGCTGAACGAGAGCATCGAAGGACGCACGGTTATCATCGTCGAGGATATTGTCGACACCGGTACCACCGCATGCCAACTCATCGAATCGCTCAAGGCAAAGAAGCCAAAGGACATAAAGCTCGCGACACTGCTCTTCAAGCCCGACTCGCTGAAGGCCGACATCAAGCCCGATTACGTTTGTTTCAACATTCCTTCGAAGTTCATACTGGGCTACGGCCTCGACATCGACGGCTTGGCACGCAACCTCAAGGACATATACGTACTCAGCGAACAAGCTTCTGAATAACCAAAACAATAATACACATCCTGTTATGTTCAACATTGTAATTTTCGGCGCTCCGGGCTCAGGCAAAGGCACCCAGAGCGAAAATCTGATAGCCAAATACGGTTTGTTCCACATCTCTACCGGCGATGTACTCCGCGACCACATTAAGCGAGGCACCGAACTCGGGAAAATTGCCGACGGGTATATCAAACAGGGCCAGCTCATCCCCGATGAGCTTATGGTAAGCATCCTCGCCCAAGTGCTCGACTCGAATGCCGAGGCCAAGAAAGGCGTGATTTTCGACGGTTTTCCACGCACCATACCTCAGGCAAAGGCTCTGAAGACCATGCTTGCCGAACGTGGCGCCGTAGTTAACGCCGTGGTTGGCCTTGAAGTTGACGATGCCGAACTTATCGACCGCCTTATCAAGCGTGGCAAGGAATCGGGCCGCAGCGACGACAATCTTGAGACAATCAAGAAGCGCCTCGACGTTTATCACAACCAGACTTCACCACTGCGCGACTTCTACATTGGCGAAGGCTGTTACAAAGCCATTGAAGGCGTTGGTTCAATCGACGAGATTTTCGGCCGTATAGCCGCTGCTCTCGATCCTCTCTACAACGCATAACTTTCTTGGATAAGATATTTACGAAGAGTGCCGACACCCCATGCAGGTATCGGCACTCTTAGCATTTTTATACTTGGAGTCACGCTTTGCGGAACTCTGACGGCGAGCAGCCGAAAGTGCGCTTAAACGTATTGAGAGCCTTGCAGGCACTGTCGGCATCGATTTTCCATAGCTCTCATATAATCTGCGCTGCGAATGAATCTGACAACACGACAAAGCGGCCGACACCTTCAGAAGCATCGGCCACTTCTCGATTTATGGCGGTCAAAGCTCTATCCGCAGTGGAAATAGCGATGTACCAGCTCGAGCATTGCTTGCTGGTTACCTCCGATATCGGCACGCAGATTACGATCGTCGTAACTGCGAAGACGCGCAATAAGGCCATCAATCATAGCCGGCGGGAACACGCCACAACTCTCAAACACACTGCGCTGACGCTCAAGGCAATCGGCCGATGCAGCACAGCTGTCGGGCAAGCTTTCAAGCGATTTTAGGCGGTCGGCATTCTCGGCGTGATGTATATTTACGTCAACATATGTCTTGGCTGCAATATCAAGGGCATCATCGAGCTCGAAACCGTGGCGGCATGCCACTGCCAAACCGGCGATGAGCAGATATATGTCGGCCGAGCCATCAGAAGAACGCATCTCCACAGTCTGCTTTACGGAAGTATCGAAGCTACTTGCCGGCTGCAACGGATTGGCCGATGCCGACATGTCGACGTCGGAAGTCCATCCCAACGGCACACGCACCAGCACCGAGCGGTTGCGGTCGCCCCAGCACACGCTGGTAGGCGCCTCTTGGTTCGGGACAAGACGGAAATACGATGTAGGATTGGTGTTGCCGAAGGCTGTTATCGACGGAGCCAGACGCATTATACCGGCAATGGCTCGACGGGCCACATCCGACAGGCGACGGTCGGCGAGCATCACATTGCGTTCACCGTCCATTATACGCATATGTATGTGCAAGCCCGAGCCAGCCTTTCCAGCAGTGATTTTCGGGGCAAAAGTAATATTATATCCCAACTTGTAGCCCAGGTTGCGGATAATCCACTTGGCCACCATCAGTTGGTCGGCAGCATCTTCGGCATCGACAGGCAGAAATTCAATTTCGTTCTGTTCATACACCATGCCGTTGATGGTGAAATTGCCCACCTCAGAATGGCCGTACTTGATTCTGCCGCCAGCCTGAGCAATACAAGCCATGCAGCGGGTGCGGAAATCGTTGAATTTGGCAAACGGTGCCGACTCGTGGTAGCCGCGCTGGTCGGATGCCGGGAACATACCCTCATCGGGCGCCATCACATAGTATTCCAGCTCACCCATTGCATGGAACGAATATCCGGTTACCTCGCGGAATGCGCGGCAAGCCTTGCGCAAAGTGTACTGGGGTGCGCTCTCCAGCGGTTCTCCATCTTTGTTGAAGAAGTCGCAAAGCATTGTAACAGTAAGAATCTCGGCAAAGGGGTCAACGAAAGCGGTGCGATATCGCGGCACCACATACAGGTCGCTGCTACCGGCCTCGATAAACGGGAACAGGCTCGAGCCGTCAACACGTTCACCACATGTGAGGATAGTGTTGAGATAGTCTATATCGTTTATCACGAAATTCAACGTCTTAAGTCTTCCATCAGATGCCGGATACATGAAATTCACCATTGTGATGCCATTGGCCACGATAAATTCCACAATGTCGTCTTTAGTAAACTCTTTTGCGGGCTTCCCAAGATAAGCCACAATCTTGTTTGGGTTAATCTTGATGTTTTGGTTTTGTGTCATGGTAATAAAAACATTAGTATCTGTTAGATTTTACTAATATAGGCAATTTCAGACAATAAAACAAGTGAAAAACGTGAATAATGTCAAATCGGCCAGAATACGGGGAGTTATTACTATATTATTTGTAAATTTGCAACAATAATAACAAACCCTTATTAACATAACCAATACCAGACTCAGCATGAGAAATGATGAACGTATAGTATTTGTCGACTATATTCGCGTTATTGCCTGTTTTCTTGTGATGCTCGTCCACTCGAGCGAAAACTTCTACGGTGCCGATTCATCGGGACTTGCAGGAAATGTATCAATGCTTGCCAACGAGGCAAACCGCTTTTGGGTGGCATTCTACGATGGTGGCGTAGCTCGCACCTGTGTGCCATTGTTCATGGTGGTATCGGCATTTCTGCTGGTTCCGCTTCCTGCCGGAATGACACTCACCGGATTCTATCGCCGCCGTTTCAGCCGTATATTGCCGCCGATGATTGCGTTCATGCTCCTATACACATTTTTGCCGCTGCTTTGGGGCGGAATGACTTTGGAACAGTCGATGGCCGACCTAAAGATGCTTGCATTCAACTTCCCATCGATGGCAGGGCATCTGTGGTTTATGTATCCGCTCATCAGCCTCTACCTTATAATGCCGATAGTATCGCCGTGGCTTGAGCGGGCATCGGCACGCGACGAACGCATATTCATCGTCCTGTTCGCTGCCTCAACATTCATTCCGTGGCTCCACACATTTGTGACTCCTGAAATCTGGGGTGAATGTTTCTGGAACCGCTTCAGCATGCTCTGGTACTGCTCGGGATATCTTGGATATCTTGTTGTGGCCCACTATATTCGCCGCCATCTCGATTGGGAGCGCCGCAAACGCCTCATCGTGGGCACAACATGCTTCGTGGTTGGAGCTGCATTCACTGCATGGTCATTCTGGTGGAAAGGTGTTCCTGGCCAGCTCATCGAGACTCCGATTCTCGAATGGTCGTGGGAGTTCTGCACGCCTAACGTGCTGTGCGCCACTGTGGGAGCATTCCTGATGTTCTCGTGCATCGAGGCAAAGCGCACCCCGAAGCTTATTGCCGAGATATCGCGCATGTCGTTCGGAATGTATCTTATCCATATGTTCTTCCTTGCTCCGATAGCCAAGGCTATAGTGGCAGGCAACCAGGCCGACCCGTTGCTGCCGATATGGCTGGCAATTCCGGTGATTGCCATACTTTCCTACGTTTGTTGTGTAATTTCGGTGAAATTGCTCAGCTATCTGCCTAAGAGCAAATGGATTGTGGGCTGCTGAAGCACAGAATCAGAACCAAAGCATAAAGTCCTGCCGCGGCAACTTCTTGTTCGCCACATAGAAAGCAATCTTGCCGTTGCTGAAAGTCATGCCATAGGCAGCCGCCTTGATGGCATAGTTCCACATATGCTGCATTTCGGGCAGCGAAGTGAGGTTTCTCATCACCACCACCCCATTGCGTGCCACCACTTCGTCGACAATACGGCATACGGACTGCACATCGTCGGCCGACAGTGAATTCACCAGCAGGAAAGGCATCCTATCGGCCAATTGTTCCGTATATTGGGAGTAAGCATCTTCGAGCGAGGTGAATGTGTGCACCCGTTTGCCACATTGGGCAAGTGTCTCGGAGGCTACCGGCAACTGTGCTATCATAGGCTCGAACAGATAAAGCTGCGATGACGACGACACCCGCAGCAATGTGCGCCCTGACATACCATAGTTGGTACCTATCTGCATTATGCATTGAGGATTGAAATAGTTGGCCACACGGAACAGCATTTTGGCATTCTTGCTCGATATTATGCGCTGATGCCTTACACGGCGGAAACGCAACGAACGGATGAGCCTGTGGCGGTCGGCGTCGATATCCGAGTAACTGTAATAGGGAAGCCTTTCGCGCAATACATTCAGCACAAAGTTGAATGCGAATGGCGAATGTATGCCAAAGCCGTTACTCTTATGGTAACGGCTCAGGGCAGTGCAATATCTTGAAATGCGTCCCAATTTTAACGAGATTATTCTTTCTGTTTGTCGTCGCACACCTTCATCCGGCGGTAAATTGCCAGGCCAATCATGGCGAGGAATGCAATGTAAATGATGATAATAGCCACATATGCAGCCGTCTCGGTAGTATGCACCGATTGAGGGTCGAAAGTGAAGGTCACGTTATGTTCACCGGCAGGCAGACGCAAAGCACGCAGTATGTAGTTCACACGGCCTATAGGCAATTCTTTGCCGTCGACAGTAGCAGTCCATCCCCAAGGGAAATACACTTCAGAGAACACAGCAACAGCCTCGGCCGGCGCATTGTAGTGGTATTCCAGGCGGTTGGGTGCATACGATGTCTCGGCAATTGTGTAAGTGGAATCAACAGCCACTGCATTTCCAATAACATTCTTGAACTTGGCATCGGCAACAGCCTGACGAGCCGGGTCGATGGTATTGAGGGCATTGATTTCAGCATCGGGAGTATCTACGTATTCAACTTTATCGACAAACCATGCGTTGCCCAACGCCTCAGGATTGAGGTGGGCATTATCGGCATCGACAATCACATATTTTGCGTTAAGCATATTCACCACATTCATGTTCGGGCCTTCTTTGCTCTTTAGATGTCGGTCGATGATATCCTGATAGCGGGCCAACTTAGCTGCATGGTATCCGCCGATGGTCTTGTGGAAATATGATGGCATTGCGTTGTCGAAAGCGGTCAAATCGAGCACACGATAGTTAGGATCGGTATCGGCAAGAATCTGCTTGTCGGCATTTCGCGGTTCAAATTGCTGTGCAGCCACCGGCATCGGCTCGGCAAATGTATCGGTGTTGAGATAGCGTTTGTTAATGCTGAACATATCGAAGAAGAGCACCAAGGCAATCACACCACACACCAGCTTGAACGACATCTTACGGTAGGCATACAGCATTATTGCCACAAATGCCACCAGCAGAATCATCAAGCTGCGCAGTGCATCGGTCGATACCATCTTCAGACGCACATTGGCCACTGCCTCGAATATGTCGGGGAACTGGGCAACCATGCCTTGCGAGGTGTAGTAGTTGAATTCCTCGGTTGAGAATCCGTTGCCCACGAGCATCTGCGGAGCCACCATCATAAGGAAACAAATGAAAGCCGACACACCGAACGACACAAACAGCGGCACACGGTACTGGCGCAATACATCTTCGGCAGTGAGCAGTTTCTGCAATGCGAGGATGGCGAGCAACGGCATGGTGAACTCAGCCACCACAAGGATGCTCGACACTGTGCGGAACTTGTTGTACATAGGGAAATGGTCGATAAACCAGTCGGTGAGCCACATCATATTGTGCCCCCACGAAAGCATCACTGTGAGAATTGTCACAGCCAACAACGCCCACTTCATGGGACCTTTCACAATTATCAGGCCGAGGATGAACAGTGCAAATATCAATGCCCCCACATACACAGGGCCGTTAGTTCCTGGCTGGTCGCCAAAATATTGATAGAACGAGTTCAGCGCCGACATCTGCTGCGAATCGAGGTCGCCACTTTTCGACATCTCCTTGGCTTGGTCGGTGGCCGAGAGCATCAGCGGCAAGTTGTTCCCTTTTTCGGGCTTTACATTAGCACCACCCTTGGCGTTTGGCACCAGCAGGGTAAGTGTTTCGTCGATGCCATAGCTCCACATTGTAATATAGTCCTTCTCCAGACCACCCTTCGAAGTGCCGGCATCAGCCGCAGCCGATTTCAGCTCCGAGCCGCCACGCATGGTTTCCTTGCTGTATTTGTAGGTGTTGTAAAGGTTAGGCGAATTAGCGGCAAGAGCCAGGATGGCCGCCACTGCAAGCACCCCGGTGGCAATACCCCACTGCCCTATCTTCTTCTCCTTGATGGCCGACACAAGGAATGCCACCACGATGGCAAAGATTACAAACAAGAAGTAGTAAGTCATCTGCACATGGTTACTTGCCAACTGCAAAGTGGCAAACAGTGCAGCCACAGTGCCGCCTGCAAGATATTTTCCTCGATATGCCCACACAATGCCGGCTATCGTCGGCGGGATATAAGCCAAAGTGATATATTTCCAGATGTGTCCGGCACCTATTATTATGAAGAAATAAGTGGAGAACGCCCACCCGATAGCTCCGAGAATAGCAAGATACCATCGCACCTTGAATGCCAGAAGCATGATGTAGAAGCCAAGCATCATGATAAACACATAATCAACCGGCGACGGAAACCATAGACTATATGCACGGCCTATCCAGCTTACCAGCTTCGAACTCGAATAGCTGGGATTAATCTGGAAATTCGGCATGCCTGAAAACAGCGAGTTGGTCCATCGCGATGTCTCGCCGGTTTCGGCCTCATAGGCTTTCACTTCATGGCCGTTGGCCACACCCTGCAAGGTATCGTGCTGGCGCAGCACCTTTCCCTGCATGGCATCGGGATAAAAATAGAGCCACGAAATAGCGGCAAACACAACCACTGCTATAAGCGAACCGGCAAACGTCCAGTTGCAACATATCTTCTGAATAAATTTCTTCATTATTCCAAGGTGTTTTATTTGTGCAAAGATAGTGCAAGGTGAGTGCAATGACAAGCGAAAAACGCCAGTTTTTCAGATTGTCATTACCGAACCGCAGCCTATCTTATCTAAAGATAGTGCAAGGTGAGTGCAATGACAAGCGAAAAACGCCAGTTTTTCAGATT
>JAEDFO010000017.1 GCA_016292745.1 Muribaculaceae bacterium
CGTCAGCCGTTCGGCGGTATGAAGCTGTCGGCATTCGGTGGTGGCATCAAGGCCGGCGGTCCGAACTATTGCTCACTGTTCACAGTAATCACCGACAAGGCCAACAGCAAGACCGACTACCGAAAGAGCTATGCCGAGGCCTACGAAGCAGAATTCCGTCACCCACGCGACTGGAACAAGTGCTTCGGCGAACAGAACATGTTCCGCTATCTGCCGTTGAAGGGAGGCATGGTGCTCCGACTGATGCCGGAGGACAGTGTAGAGCAAGCCCAGATGGTGGCATTGGCAGCATCGACATGCGGCACCCCTCTGACCATAAGCATCGACATCGACGACAAGCGCGGCAGCGAGCTGTCGGCACTTGGATGCCCGGTATGCAAGCAGAGCCTGCCGGAATTCCTGAAATCGATGCTCAACTTTGAACGCGTACGCACCTGCTCGCCCAACATACCGCGCGAGATGTATGAATTTGCAGCGCAGCACGACAAATTCATCTGCACCGACGTACCCGTGAAGAATGGCCGCATAGAGCTGATACACTACATTAAGGAACAGAGTGTAAGCTTCGAGTATCACCGCTACGGAAGCTTCTCGGAAGTTCCACCGGTAGAGTAGTCAACGCTACTGAATGCACTTGCCCCAAGGCATCTGTGTTAGATTCCTGAGCGGGCCACACGAAAGTGAATTGTCAACGACAATTACCTTAAAGGTATCTGTAAAAATAACGAATCCCGTTCTTCCTCCGCCAGCATCTGGCGGGGGAAGAAGAGCCGGTGATAGGCGCGTCGGTGTATATCGACGGGACAAAACGCGGCTCAGCGACCGACATCAACAACCTGCGCGGATATGGCGATGTGCTCACAGCCACTGTCGATGCCGATGCCGGAACCCACACTGCCAACCTAACCACCAATGTGAGCGGAACAATCGCCGCCGACGGTACCATCAGCGGCATCCGCCTGAACACAACTCTGAAGCATAACAACGAACTTCCTGCCGGGCTTTACATTTCCGACGGCAAGAAGTTCATAATCAAGAAATAACTCTTTTTGCTGATATTTAATTGTTGTTTGGGGACTGTTTCGATGTGCATCGAGGCAGTCCTCGCTTTTTTACAATGCCACGTGAATCCAGGTAGATGAATGCTCGTCGATGAGTTCGGTGTGAGGCAAAGTGCGCAGAATCTGCAGCAGGCGACGATTGTCGGCACGCGAGCCGGCATTTAGGTCGGCCGCACGGCCATAAAGATGATACGAACGCTTTGCCCCGCCAACGGCTCGATTGAGCGAAGGGCAACGGAATCCACTGTTAACGGTAATGGGCATTCCCAGGAGTTCACGAGCCGGGTCGAGGACCTCGTCGACGAGGCGACGAAGGTTGGCGCGCACCTTTTCGTTGGCATGGTTGTCGATGTGCAGCGCATCGGCAATGGCCGAATGCTCAAGTTCTTCGAAAGTGAAATGTTTCATAGTAAAAAACTTAATTAATTAGGTTATTGTTCGTTGAAAAATGATTTAATGTCGCGTCGGTCGAGCGCCTTGCGAATTATGTCAACCGCCTGTCGCAACTCGCTTCGATACTTGCGGTCGGCCTTCTCGAATATGCTCTTAAGCTCGATAATAGCCATAGCAATGGCACCGAGGATGGTGAAAACCGGCATCAGCGGCAAATCGAGGGCAATGCTGTAGAAGTGGAGATAATTGAGCGAGAGAATTTGCATTACATCGATTACACTGAGGGCAAACAGCGCATTATAGTATCGGGCAAGTTTGTCGACGGTGCGACGGAAAGCCGCGCTACGGCGCAATTCGCCGCGTTTCAGCGCCCTCCACGCTCCGCAAAACAAATCGCAGCACACCGCTATCATCACCAGCAGATATTGTGAAAAAGCCAGCACCAGCAGCATGGCAAGAGATTGGAATGATGAATGATTCATAGCAAAATACAGATTAATGTGAAACAAATGATTTTTTCTGCGAAATTAATGGCCAATGAGAGTGACGATTTGCGAAAAGCGCCACAAGCCCACACTATTTTGGCAAAAAAGCGATGCATTGAGCGGGAATTGGAGTAATTTTGTGCTAAAGAAAGGAGAAAAGCCCATGAGCATCACATCAATAATAAGGCCACTGTTTGCACGGCGCATCAAGGCTGCCGAACAGTATCCGTCCAATTCCGACGAACTTCAGCGCAGCGTTCTTCGCCGCCTGCTTTCGATGGCACGCAACACCGAGACCGGCCGTCGCTACCGCTTCGACACAATTGACGGCTACTACGACTATTCGTCGCGCGTGCCTGTGGTGGAATATGAGGCTATACGCGACGATGTGATGCGGATGGTGCGCGGCGAGGCCAATGTGCTGTGGCCGGGGGTCACCCGGCACTATGCCCAGTCGTCGGGCACATCGGGCGGGCGAAGCAAATACATACCCATCACCAGCGAATCGTTCAAGTGGTGTCATTATCAAGGAGGCTTCGACGTGGTTGCACACTATCTGCACCTCAACCCCGACAGCCGTATGTTCGACGGCCGCAGTTTCATTCTCGGCGGCAGCTTTGCCAACGAGCTGACGCTTCCGCGCAGGGTGCGTGTGGGCGATTTGTCGGCCAATCTGATTGACGGCATCAATCCGCTTGCCAATCTGGTGAGAGTGCCGTCGAAACGGGTGGCACTGATGAGCGACTGGAGCCGAAAACTTCCGGCGCTGGTGGAGGCAAGCAAGCAATGCAACATAACCAACATATCCGGCGTGCCGTCGTGGTTTCTGACGGTACTGAAAGAGGTAATCAAGGCTCGCGGTGCCAACAACATACACGAAGTGTGGCCCAACCTCGAGGTGTTCTTCCATGGAGGCATCAGTTTTGCCCCCTATCGCAGCGAATACGCTGCGATATGCGACCCCTCGCGCATGCATTATCTCGAGACGTACAACGCCTCGGAGGGATTCTTCGCCCTTCAATCGTCGTGGGATACCACCGCCATGCTGCTGTTGCCCGATGTGGGCGTGTTCTACGAATTCCAGCCCATCGACATTCCCGATGCCCGTCCGGTGCCAATATGGGAAGTGCAGCAAGGGCGCACCTATTCGCTGATTATCAGCGCATGCAACGGGCTGTGGCGCTACGCCATCGGCGACACCGTGACCATCGAAAGCACCGCTCCGGTGAAAATCAGAATTGCCGGACGCACCAAGCACTATATAAATGCATTCGGCGAGGAACTGATGGTACACAATGCCGATGCCGCCATCGAGAAGGCCTCGGCTGCCACCGGGATGTCGATTCTCAACTACACCGCTGCGCCGGTGTTCACCTCGGGAACCACCAAGGGGCACCACCAATGGCTGGTGGAGTTTGCCGTAGAGCCCGATGATGCCGCCTTGCAGCGCTTTGCCAAAGAGCTTGACCGATGTGTGCGCGCCGAAAACTCCGACTACGACGCCAAGCGCACCTCCGACATATTCCTGGCTCCGCTCGAAGTGGTTGCGGCTCGCCACGGGCTGTTCGACGACTGGCTGCTTGCCACCTCCGGGCGTCTGGGAGGGCAAAAGAAGATTCCACGGCTGCAGAACGACCGGAAGATTATCGAGCAGATGCTGACGATGAACAAAGGCTGAGCGCAACCGTTTCCGCAAAAAATTTGCAAAAATGTTACTTTGTAGTGGCGGTTTTCGCAACCGCTATATCATTTTTTTTGCTAACTTCGTGGCATCGAAATAGAAAACTAAAACTCATTAACTCCAATAATTATGTTGAAGCGCTTTTTATCATTGTTTTTTGTAACTACTTTGGCAATTGCGGCCTATGCAGCCCAGCCAAAGTATATATTCTATTTTATCGGCGACGGCATGGGCCTCGGTCCGGTGATGGCCACCGAGCAGTATAACCGTCAGGTGCTGAAAAACACCGACCCCATTCTGATGCTCCGTTTCCCGATAGTATCGTCGGCAATGACCTATTCGGCCGACGCACCCGTAACCGACTCGGCAGCCGCCGGCACAGCCTTGTCGACCGGTCACAAGACACGCAACGGAATGCTCGGCATGGATGCCGACACTGTGGCTGTGAACAGCATTGCCAAATATCTTAAGGAAAAAGGCTACGGCATCGGCATCACCACCACCGTGCCTATCGACGATGCCACTCCCGGCGCATTCTATGCCCACCAGCCAAACCGTGGCATGTATAACGAAATCACCGGCGATATGGCGGCCAGCGACTACAACTTCTTTGCCGGCAGCATTCTGCGAGGCGACAAGGAGAAAACCTTGAAGATGCTTTCCGACGGCGGCTACTCGGTGTTCTACGGTCTCGACCAGCTGAAGGCCTCAGCTCCTAAGGACAAGACCCTTCTGCTCGGCCCTGAAGGGATAACCCAATATCAGTGCGGCTACACCATCGACAGCATTGCCGGTGCACTTACTTTGCCGCAGATTACACAGGCAGCCATCGACCACCTCACCCGTTTCACCCCAAAGAAATTCTTCCTGATGGTGGAAGGCGGAAACATCGACTGGTGCAACCACTCGAACGATGGTGGCACTGCCATCAAGGAAATCCTCAACTTTAACCAGGCTATTGCCTTGGCTTACGAATTCTATCGCCAACACCCGAAAGAAACGCTCATCGTAGTTACTGCCGACCACGATACCGGCGGATGCTCGGTGGGGGCCGGTGGCAAGCATGCCGACTATTCGCTTATCGACTATCAGCGTATCTCGAAGGACAATTTCTCGGCCAAGTGCAAGGAAATGGCGAAATCGAACGATAACATAACTTGGAACGAGATGAAACAGATTCTTGGCAACGATTTAGGCCTTTTCGGCCCGATTGCAGTGAAGGAGAAAGAGGAGAAGAAACTTGAAGAGGCATTCACCGAAGTGTTCGTGAAGAAAGATGCCGAAGAAAACAAGACTCTCTACAACTCATACGACTATTTCGTGGAGGCTGTATTCAAATTCCTCGACCGCAAAGCCGGATTCGGTTGGACCACCAACAGCCACACAGGATGCCTCGTGCCGGTGTGTGCAGTGGGCGTTGGCGCCGAAAAGTTCAGCAACCTTAACAACAACATCGACATCCCGCGCAAGATTGCATCGCTCGTGGGAATCACAATGAAGTAATCTCGGCAACATAAAGCCATCAGCAAGCCCACCCCGAGCCACATCTGGGTGGGCTTGCCACATAAAAACAGAATATAATTTTGGAAACCATGCCTTTCCAATATATATTTGCACATAAACCTTTCCCCGGAAAATATATATAATGAAAAAGTATCTTTACATATTTTTGTTTCTTCTGATTCCGTTTGTATCAAATGCAATAAACGTGAAAATTGAGAATCCATGGCTCGACAAGCACGCCAAGAACGACGACGGAAAGAATGTTCTCTCGGCACATTGCCAATTGCATGTATCGGGCATCAAAGGCAAAAGTTTCGACCTGGTGGCGATTGTGCAAAACGAAAATGGCGAATGGCACACCGACAAAGACGGCAACACAGTAAAGACCCATTACAACGTAAAAGCGACCTACGATGATTCATACTGGAAAGACATTGAGGTGTGGATACGATACAGCAAACTGGCTCCATTAAACGGGAAGCACACTTATACAGTTTTCTTGTATGTGTACTACGATGGCGAATGGTATGGTGGCGTTAAGGCCGGAACATACACGCAAACCGGCGGCAAAAAAAACACAAGCAGCAGCTCGAAGTCAAGTTCTAAAAAAGCCAGTTCCAAATCATCGAATTATATGAAATGTCCCAATTGCAAAGGCACTGGAGAGTTTTCGTGTAGCATGTGCTCAGGCTATGGTTCAATATTTCAATTCGGTTCGTATGTTCAGTGCATTTATTGCAAAGGCTTAGGAACTTGGTCCTGTCGTACTTGCAGTGGCACCGGTAAAGTAAAACGGGAAGCGGCTAAAAAATCTACCAGAAACAGCACCAATAACTCAAACAATTATAACAACTACAACAATTACAATAGCTACAACAATTACAACAATTACAACAGCAACTCTTCGTCATCGTCGTCGAGCTCAAGCACACGCAGCACATGCCGCATTTGTGGCGGTTCGGGAGTGTGTACATCGTGCAACGGCTCAGGAGGACACTGGGAAGATACCGGATATTACACCGGTTCGGGAAGCAAAAGTTGGATAAACTGTCCGTCGTGCAACGGAAGCAAGAAGTGCTTCAATTGCTATGGCACCGGACACCAATGATTAGAGTGCTGTTGCGGTGGCACCTCGATGCCTGTGCGATACAACATCTATCGCGACTCGACACTAATAAATCGCAATAACGACTGTAACATAAAAGGTCCTACAGCGATGGATATTGAGAAACGACTTTTGTAGAAACCTCTCATATTACGACAGGGAGCCGCCGACATTGATGCCGGCGGCTCCTTTTATTGCTTGTTCCAAATATTTAAAGGTCAATCCATCGGATACCTTACTCCCCAATCGCGGCGGAGGGCATCCATCTGCTGCATGATGGCCACAGTTTCGGCATGCGGCATCATAGGCGACTCAAGTAGACCTGCTTCGATGCAACGCTTGCACTCAAACACCTGATACTCAAAGCCGTTAATCATATCGGTCGGAGCATGGTAGGTCTCGGCGAGTTCCATGCCTCGATACACCTCGACAGTAGTGGGACAATTCACATTGTCGACTCTCAGATAACCCTCGGTGCCGCTTATTATGCCTTGGCGGTCGTTGAAGCAGAGTGCACCGCTCTGCAGCGATGCCATTCGGCCATCGCCAAAGGTGAGCGACACATTCTCGTGCATATCCACTCCCGTTGGCCCCACCAGACAGTTGCTGGCAGTGCGCACAATGTCGGTTCCGAAATACATGCGCGCAAAATTGATAGTATATACCCCCACATCGAGCAATGCGCCGCCACAAAGTTCAGGACGAAGCACCCGCTCCTTGTGGTCGATTTTATAGCATAGCGAAGCCGTGAGTGCCTTGGGCTCACCGATGGCTCCACCGTCAAGCAACTCCTTGATTTTGTGCGACATTGGCAGATACCGAGTCCAGATGGCCTCGGTGATGAACACCCCTTGCCGTTCAGCCTCGGCTATCATGGCCTTGGCCTGCGCCGCATTGGCAGCAAACGATTTCTCCACCAGACACGGCTTGCGGTGGGCTATTGCCATCATCGCCGGGCTGAAATGATGCGAATTAGGGGTTGCGATATACACCAAATCAACAGCCGGGTCAGACAGCAGCGCCTCGTACGAGCCATAGGCACGTTCAATGCCGAATTCAGCGGCAAAATCGTCGGCTTTCTGCTGCGAACGCGATGCCACAGCATAGCATCGGCATCCTTGCGGCTCAGAGGCCAGCACCGATGCCATCTTGCGGGCAATGTGTCCCGCTCCAATTATACCTATATTCATATGGTTCCGCTTTGCTTTATGCCTTAAAGATATTCATTCCCATCGATATAAGCAAGCCTTTATTGCAATGCGATGAAAGGTTTTGCTGATTTTTGGCTATTATGGCCGAAAACCGTAATTTTGTATAAAAACGCAGATTCCATGAATAAACCAATCGCTCTGCTCATCATGTTATCAATCGCTGCCACCCTGCAAGCACAGGTGGTGGGCGCAATTCCCGATTCCACAAGGCTGCAACAGCCATTCGGCACTGCCGACGCTCTAACGTTTCGCCAGCCCGACAAAATCTACTATCCCGAGACATGGTTCCACTTTCTCAACGGCAGCATCGGCAAATCGGGAATTACCACCGATTTGCAAGCCATAGCCGACGCGGGGATAACCGGCATCTCCTTTTTCCACGGACAGCAGGGCGACCCCAGCGACTGGCCGGGAACTGAAGAGCACATCGAGTGTCTGTCGCCAAAATGGGAACAGTTGGTGAGCCATACAGCCCGGGAGGCAAAGCGCCTGGGGCTACGGTTCAGCATCCAGACCTGTCCGGGATGGGCCATGAGCGGTGGTCCGTGGGTGAAACCCGAGCAAAGCATGCGACATCTTGCCTACAGCCGCACCGATGTGGATGGCGGCTCTCGCATTGCAATGAAACTGGAATCGCCGCAGAAAGAGAGTTGGCAAAACTATCAGGACCTGATGGTGCTTGCATTCCCCACTCCCGAAGGCGACACCGGCACACCGCTGCAAGTGAGCAAGGTTACATCCGACGACGAGCCGCAGAAGTGGCTCGACTGCCTCAACGGCACGCTACAAGGTCCAATATCGCTGAAGCCCACAACCGGGCAGCAGCCACACGTGGTCGACATTGAGCTGGCCGACCGTCAGACAGTGCGCTCGCTGGTGTTCAATCCCATCGACCAGATGAACCACGAATTTGTCGTCGAGCCGGGCATACATGTAAAGATGACCGCCATAGGTGATGACGGCGCCAGCCAGATAGTGCTGGATAGCAATTTCCCAATGTCGAACTGGCAAGACGGCACCCAAACAATGACCTTTGCCCTCGATGAGGCACCGGCACGACATTTCCGCATAGAGATAGCGAACAGGCACAGCATTAACATCAGCAGCATGCGTCTCTACAGTGCTGCCCGCAAAAGCAACTGGGAGGGAGAAGGCGGCTGGACACTGCGCCGTATTGTGCGTGAGAACGAGAATCCGCGACAGTCGGCCAATGCCTACATCAGTTCGAATGAGATAGTCAACCTCACCGCCATGATGGTGAGCCCCGACTCGCTGGAGTGGACAGCACCGGCCGGAAAGTGGACAGTGCTCCGCATAGGCCATGTGAATACCGGCCGCCGCAACGGACCGGCACCGGCCGAGGCTACCGGTTGGGAAATCAACAAATTCGACCCCGAGCTGGTCGACTACCAATTCGACAGCTATGTTGGCCGGTTGCAGAGAGGTCCGCTCAACGGTTTGCTCGACAATATGCTGATGGACAGCTGGGAATGCAGCACACAAACATGGACCGCCGACATGCCCGAGGCATTTGCTAAACAGGCCGGCTACGAGCTGCAGAAGTGGATACCCGCTCTGTTCGGTTATGTGATTGACAACCTGGAACAAACATCGGAATTTCTCAACGACTTCCGCATGACGCAAAACCGGCTGTTCGTCGACAATTTCTATGGCCGAATGACTCACAATGCCCACAAGAACGGCATAACCATACAATATGAGACAGCCGCCGGCGACATTTTCCCCGGATGCCCCATGGAATATTACAAATGGGCCGATGTGCCCATGACCGAGTTCTGGCAACCCATCGGCAACTGGCTCAACAACCGGAACTACAAGCCGATACGCCCCACCTCGTCGGCTGCACGCATGTATGGCAAGCCACGAGTGTCGGCCGAGGCATTCACGAGCTTCGACCTCAACTGGAATGAGCATCTGGGCATGTTGCGCGAGGTAGCCAACAGGAATGTGCTTGACGGTGTAACACACATGGTGTTTCACACCTATACCCATAACCCCGACCCCGACAAATATCAGCCCGGCACCTCGTTTGGCGGTGCCATCGGCACTCCATTTCTGCGCAAGCAGACATGGTGGCCCTATATGCACAGTTTCACCACCTATCTGGCACGCAACACATTTATGCTGGAGCGCGGCAAGCCTGTATCGGATGTGCTCTGGTATCTTGGCGATGAAATCCAGCAGAAACCCGACCAGAAGGTTGAGTTCCCGGAAGGCTACAAATACGACTATTGCAACACCGATGCCCTGATGACCCGCATCGATGTTGTTGACGGCCATTGGGTGACACCCGACGGAATCCGATACAAGTTGCTGTGGATTCCTGACAGCGCCACGCGATTGCTGCCTGGCACCATTGAGCGCCTTACCCAACTGGTGCAAAAAGGAGGCATATTGGTGGCCGACGCCCCCAAGCATCCCGCCACGCGTCTGCAAGGTGAGCAATTGTCGATGTTCCATAGCGCTGTGAACCACTTGTGGCACGGCACTGCCGGCCACGGGCGTGTGATGAGCGGAATCGCCATTGGCGATGCTCTGAAGACTCTCGACATTGAGCCCGATGTGAAACCTACACGCGCACAATGGTTACATCGCCGGACCGATGGCGCTGACTGGTATATGGTATGTCCGCCCGAAAAGGAAAGTTTCGAGGGTGTGGTGGAATTCCACACCACCGGAGGCGCCGAACTCTGGAACCCCATGAACGGCAGCATCGAGCCGCTGCCCAGCGTGGAAGCTAACGGCTACTCCGGCATTGAGCTGAAGCTCGAGCGCGGCGAGTGCAAATATGTCGTCTTCCGCCACGACAGAACGAAACCAAAGGTGCGCGCAACATCGTCGTCATTCTCCACTCTCGACAACCTCGAATGGACACTCACCTTCCCCCAAGGATGGGGAGTGGAAGCGCCCATTACCATCAACCGGCTGCAACCGTGGTGCGAACTACCACTGTCCGACGAAGGAAAGGCCTTCAGCGGCACCGTAACCTATGAAAGCTCATTCTCCGTCGGCAAACTAAACCGCAAGGCCCGATTTTTCATAGGGTTAGGCGAGGTGGAAAGCATTGCCGTGGTGAAAGTGAACGGTGCCGTCGTCGACACCTTGTGGACTGCACCATACAAGGCCGATATCACTCCTTATATAAAAAAAGGAGTTAACCGACTCACCGTTGAGGTAACCAGCACATGGCGCAACCGGCTGGTTTACGATGCAGCACAACCGGCCGAACGCCGCAAGACATGGGTATTGGCCGGGCCACCGGCAGGCAGCGAACCGATTCGCTACGGTCTACTGGGTCCAGTCTCGATAGAAGAACGAAAATATAAATAATTCATGAACGACAACATATTCATAGAGCAACTAATTGCAGCACTGCTTCCGGCCGCGGTTCTGCTGATGCTCGTAGTGATGCGCGACAAGCATCGCGAGCCGGCAAGCCAGCTGATTAAAGCCATTCTGCTTGGCGTGGCAATAGTGATTCCGGTTATAGCCACCGAATTTGCAGCTCAATTTGCCGGAACCATATTGGGACTTGGAACCGACAGCCTTATGGGTGCACTCTACACATCATTTATTGGTGCCGCACTGCCCGAAGAGGCATTCAAACTGCTGGCGCTATGGTTGTTGCTACGCAAAAACCGGCATTTCGACGAGCACTACGACGGCATAGTGTATGCCGTGTGCATATCGATGGGATTTGCCGCAGTTGAAAACGTGAGCTACATTGTTGGCACCGACGAGTGGATGTCGACAGCCTTGTCACGAGGCATCTTTGCCGTACCTGGCCATTACGCCTTTGCCATACTCATGGGCTATTACTTCTCGGTTTACTGCTTCATCAACCATTCGCGACACACCGCCATCAGCATATTGCTGGCACCGGTAGTGGCCCACGGCATCTACGACGCCATACTGTTCAGCGCCCAGATTAATCCGATGATAGAAGCCGCGAGCTCGTTGTTGCTGCTGTGGTTCTGCTATAAGGTGCAAACTGTGGCACATCAGCGAGTGCTCTGGCTTATGAACGCCGACAACAGCGCCACCCCACCCCGCATCGACAACCTTTAGTACGCGCACAGGCACGGAAATTATATTTGTTTGAATCACAAAGAAATCGTAACTTTGCCGCCACTAAACGAAACAACATTTTATTATATCAATACGATGAACTTTATAGAGGAACTTCAATGGCGCGGTATGATTCATACCATGATGCCAGGTACAGAAGAACAACTTAACAAGGAAATGACCTCGGCCTATCTGGGCATCGACCCCACTGCCGACTCATTGCATATAGGCCATCTGGTGGGCGTGATGATGCTCAAGCATTTCCAGCGCTCGGGACACCGTCCGATTGCACTCATCGGCGGCGCCACCGGCATGATTGGCGACCCATCGATGAAATCGCAGGAGCGCAAGCTCATCGATGAGGAAACCCTTCGCCACAACCAGGAGGCCATAAAGAAACAGCTCTCCAAATTCCTCGATTTCGACAGCGATGCCCCTAACCGTGCCATACTCGTCAACAACTACGACTGGATGAAGGACTACGGTTTCCTGAACTTCATCCGCGACATCGGCAAGCACATCACTGTAAACTATATGATGGCCAAGGACTCGGTGAAGAAGCGTCTTGCCGCCAACGCCGACCACGGCATGTCGTTCACCGAATTCTCCTACCAGCTTCTCCAGGGCTACGACTTCCTGCACCTGTATCGCACCAAGAACTGCCGTCTGCAGCTTGGCGGCAGCGACCAGTGGGGCAACATCACCACCGGCACCGAACTGATACGTCGCGTTGAAGGCGGCGAGGCATTCGCCCTCACCTGCCCGCTCATCACCAAGGCCGACGGCGGCAAATTCGGCAAGACCGAATCGGGCAACGTATGGCTCGACCCTCGCTACACATCGCCTTACAAGTTCTACCAGTTCTGGCTCAACGTGAGCGATGCCGACGCAGAGAAGTACATAAAGATATTCACCGAACTCTCGCGCGAGGAAATCGAAAGTCTCGTAGCCGAGCAGCAAGCCGACCCCGGCCAGCGTCCGCTTCAGAAACGCCTCGCCAAGGAAATCACCACCATGGTCCACTCGGCAGCCGAATACGAGGCAGCCGTAGAGGCCTCGCAGATACTGTTTTCGAACAAAGCCGGCGACATTCTGCACCGCATCGACGAAAGCACCCTTCTGTCGGTGTTTGAAGGCGTTCCGCAATTCGAAGTGGCCCGCTCAGTAATCGAAGCCGGAGTGTCAGCCGCCGAACTGCTTACCGAGCACGCACAGGTGTTCGCCTCGAAAGGCGAGATGCGCAAGCTCACCCAAGGCGGCGGTGTATCGGTTAACAAAGAGAAGCTCGCCGATGCCAACACCACCATCACCACCGATTATCTGCTCAACGGCAAATACATACTGGCACAGCGCGGCAAGAAGAATTATTACCTGATTATCGCAAAATAATCGGAAAAATCTTGCACAATACAAAAGTTGTGCCTAACTTTGCAATGCTATTACGACGACGAGTCGCGATAGATAAGGATTGTCTTATGGTGTAATGGTAGCACTGCAGTTTTTGGTTCTGCCTGTCGAAGTTCGAATCTTCGTAAGACAACCACCCACAAGCCCTCACTCATTTGAGGGCTTTTGTTTCGCAAAACACTAACACAACCTTACTTAACCTAACAACGATGCAAAAGGCAGAGCCATCAGCTCTGCCTTCATCATTTTCATTCCAGAGCGGCGGTGAATTCAAGGCGCAAGGTCAAATAATGGCTTCAGCACTGTTGGAAATGGGCGATTTATGGGGGTTTGCATAATTTTAGGGCGAAAAGGTTGATTTTTAAGCGAAATGTTTATACCTTTGCACCGAATTATCGAAAAGAAGATTTTGGGAAAGTTCACAGCTTATAAATTGCAGCTAAAAAGCATGCCTACAGGGACAAATGAGTTCACTTACCATCTTGGGAGCGAATTCTTTGCCGATATGGAGAGCGAGGATATCCGCTCGGGCAATGTGGAAGTGGCGCTGACAGTAAAGAACAGCGGCCAGGCCTATAAGCTTGACTTTGTGATGAAAGGCGAGATAGTGGTTGGATGCGACCGCTGTCTGGACGATCTTCCGCTTGAAGTCGACACCACCTATTCACTGACGGTGAAATATGGCGAGGAGTATAGCGACGAGAGCGACGATCTGCTGATTATCCCCGAAAGCGACACGTATCTGAACGTGGCGTATATGATATACGACACTGTGGCGCTGACCATCCCGATGAAGCATGTTCACAAGCCGGGCATGTGTAACAAGGCGATGAGCGACACGTTGAAGCGACTGTCGCGCGAATTCGACGACGAATCGGCCGAAGGCCTCGATGAGGGAGAAGCCGATATGCCGGGAGACGACGAGAAAGAGGTTGACCCACGATGGGCAGCCCTAAAAAATATTAAAGAAAACAATTAAAAAACAATAACAATGGCACATCCTAAACGAAAACAATCGAAGACAAGAACAGCGAAGAGAAGAACTCACGATAAGGCATTGGTACCCACAATCGTAGCATGTCCAAACTGCGGCGCATGGCACCTGTATCACACAGTATGCGGCGAATGCGGTTATTATCGTGGCAAGCTGGCTATTGAGAAAGCAGCTGTTGCTGCCGAATAATCGTTAATCGGTATCCGACAGCAACATAACCAGTGACTATCCTAAATGGGAAACAATTTAGGATATATTTTCGTATATATAAAAGATAAATATGCCAAACGCAAGAATCAGCGGAATTGCCGCCTATACTCCCGACTATAAGCTCACCAACGATGAGCTTTCGAGAATGGTCGACACAAACGATGAGTGGATAACCACCCGTGTAGGTATCAAGGAGCGTCGAATCCAAAAGACACCCGGCTTAGGGTCGTCGCATATGGGTATGGAAGCCGTCAACAAGCTTCTGGCCGAGACAGGAACCGACAAGAATGATATCGAACTGCTAATATGCGCCACATCGAACCCCGACTATCGATTCCCATCGACAGCATCGGTGATAGTGCAGAAATGCGGACTGGGCAAAGCATATGCCTATGACATCCAAGCCGCCTGTGCGGGATTTATCGTGGCACTTCAATCGGCCAATGCCTATGTGAAGAGCGGGTTGTATAAGAAGGTCATCGTGGTAGCCGCCGAAATGATGTCGAGCATGACCGACTATCAAGACCGCGCCACATGTCCGTTGTTTGGCGACGGAGCAGCAGCTGTGCTCGTAGAGCCCACCGATGAGCCCATCGGTGTGATTGACGGCGAATATCACGTTGACGGCACTGGTCTGCCTCATCTGGTGATGAAGGCCGGCGGGTCGGTGCTTCCGGCTTCGCACGAAACCGTCGATGCACGTCAGCACTTCGTTTATCAAGAGGGCCGCGCCGTATACCGCGCTGCAGTTACCGATATGTACGAATCGTCGCTCAACGTTATCAAGCGCAACAATCTGTCGGTTGATTCAATCGACTGGTTCGTTCCGCATCAGGCCAACCTGAGAATCATCGAGGCTGTAGGCAGCCGTCTGGGCATTGCCCCGGAGAAGGTGCTCGTCAACATTGAGCACTATGGCAACACCAGCGCCGCCAGCATACCCATCTGCCTCGACGAATACAAGCACAAGCTCAAGAAAGGCGACAAGGTGATTCTCACCGCTTTCGGCGCCGGATTCACTTGGGGTGCAATGTATCTCATCTGGGGCTGATACCAGGCCTGAAAATATAACTGTCAACAGAACACTGCCGATGCGCACCCTTTGCGATGCCATCTCTCTCATTAGCAAAAAACGCATCGAAAACGATGCTTTTTTTGTATATCTTCACATAATTCACTTTTCACCGTCAATCACCCGATTTCTGCAATGCACAAGGCTGGATTTGTTAACATAGTAGGTAACCCCAACGTGGGCAAGTCGACACTGATGAACGACCTGGTGGGCGAGCGTCTGTCGATAATCACTGCCAAGGCGCAGACCACGCGCCACCGCATAATGGGCATCGTCAACGCCGACGACTACCAGATAGTGTTCTCCGACACCCCGGGTGTGCTGAAGCCGAAATACAAGCTTCAGGAGAGCATGCTCGAATTCTCGGAAGGGGCACTCACCGATGCCGATATCCTGATTTACGTTACCGACATCGTTGAAGACCCTTTGAAAAACAAGGATTTCCTCGACAAGGTGGCCAAGGAATCGATACCCATATTATTGATAATCAACAAAATCGACCTGCTCACCGGTAATGCCGACCTGCTTAAGATTATCGACCGCTGGAAGGAGATACTACCCAATGCCGAGGTGTTCCCCACATCGGCAAAGGAGCATTTCAACGTCGACAACCTGATGAAGCGCATCGTCGAGCTACTGCCCGACTCGCCACCGTTCTTCGGCAAGGATGCCCTCACCGACAAGCCGGCACGCTTCTTCGTCACCGAAATCATCCGTGAGAAGATATTGCTTAACTGCGACAAGGAGGTGCCCTACTCGGCCGAGGTGCTCGTGGAGAAATTCGACGAAAAAGAGCGCTCGATTCACATCATGGCAGTGGTGTATGTGGAGCGCGACAGCCAGAAGGCTATAGTGATAGGCAAGGGTGGAGCCATGCTGAAGCGCATAGGCATCGACGCCCGCAAGGATATCGAAACATTCTTCGGCAAGAAGGTGTACCTCGAGATATTTGTGAAAGTGGAGAAAGATTGGCGCAACCGCGAAAACAAGCTGCGCGCTTTCGGCTACATTGAATAACGGCGTCACTGCCTGACTCTGACGAAAGGGCCAACGGCACCGCTATACGTCAAAAAGCATTTACTAACCCCGAAAAAAACCGGAACAATAAAAAGACATGGGAAAACTGATTGCCATAGTGGGACGCCCAAACGTGGGCAAGTCGACACTGTTTAACCGACTGACCCAGAGCCGCACCGCTATAGTTGACGACACTGCGGGCACCACCCGCGACCGCCAGTACGGCAAGGTTGACTGGGCGGGGAAGGAATACTCAATCGTCGACACAGGCGGATGGGTGGTTAATTCCGACGACATATTTGAAGAAGAAATCAATAAGCAGGTGAGCATAGCCATTGAGGAGGCCGACGTGATTCTCTTTGTGGTCGACGTGACCAACGGCGTCACCGACCTCGACGACCATGTGGCCGCCATACTGCGCCGCTCAACCAAGCCGGTGATTCTTGTCACCAACAAGGCCGACAACAGCCAGCTGCTGTACAACGCCGCCGAATTCTATTCGCTGGGGCTCGGCGACCCATACTCCATCTCGTCGATGACCGGATTCGGCACCGGCGACCTGCTCGACAAGATTGCCGAGATGATGCCCGATGCCGACGACGATTCGTCGCTGTCCGACGAAATCGTACCCAACGTGCCGCGATTTGCCATCGTGGGCCGTCCTAACTCTGGAAAATCGTCGATTATCAACGCATTCATCGGCGAGGACCGCAACATCGTGACCAACATTGCCGGCACCACACGCGACAGCATATACACCCGATACAACAAGTTCGGATTCGACTTCTACCTGGTTGACACTGCCGGGATAAGAAAGAAAGGCAAGGTGAACGAAGACATTGAATACTATTCGGTGATTCGAAGCATCCGCGCCATCGAGAATTCCGACGTGTGCATCCTGATGATTGATGCCACCCGAGGAATTGAAGCTCAAGACGCCAACATATTCTCGCTCATCTCGAAGAACAAGAAGGGGTTGGTGGTGTGTGTCAACAAATGGGACATTGCCGCCGACAAGAGCGAGCGCGCCATAAAGCACTTTGAGGAGGCCATACGCAGCCGTTTCGCTCCGTTCACCGACTTTCCGATAGTGTTCACCTCGGCCATCACCAAGCAGCGCATTCACCGTGCTCTGGAAGAGGCGCAGAAGGTTTACGAGAACCGACATCGCACCGTGCCCACCTCGAAGCTCAACACCGTGATGCAGGAGGCCATCGCCGCCTACCCGCCGCCAGCCAACAAGGGCAAGTATGTGAAAATCAAATACATCACCATGCTCAAGGATGCGCGCATACCGTCGTTTGTGTTCTTCTGCAACTTGCCGCAATGGGTAAAGGAGCCGTATCGTAGATATCTCGAAAACAAGATACGAGAAAACTGGGAATTCCACGGCACACCAATCAACATTTTCATGCGCGAGAAATAGCATTTCGCGCCAAAAAGCCCATGCGAGCGCACCACGGCACCAAGCTGCCGCAGTGCGCTCGCTTTGCATGTGGCCGTGATATGTTAGAAAATTTTAATTAGGGGCACCGACGGCAATGAAACGGGGCATTTTAGCGTTACTAATCAAACAAATGCATTAACTTTGCAGTTTGAAGCCAAGAAGCGCCGTGCGGCAGCCGATGGCAACAGCAAATCGGCACCACTACCCCACCGCCCGTGCGCATCGAGGCCCATCAACTAACAGTTACGCTCACACTAAAAGCGATGAAAAAATACAATCAAATCAACAATGCACTGGGCTGGCTGATGTTTATCATAGCAGCAGCCACCTATCTGCTTACACTTGAGCCAACAGCCAGCTTCTGGGACTGTGGCGAGTTTATAGCGCAAGGCTACAAGCTTGAGGTCGGACACCCACCGGGCAACCCGATATTCATGCTCGTGGCACGGTTCTTCATCAATTTCTCAAGCGACCCCAGCACAGTAGCCATCTGCGTGAACACCATGTCGGGATTGCTGAGTGCAGCCACCATCCTGCTGCTGTTCTGGACCATAACCAGCCTGGTGGAGCGATTGGTTCACCGTAAAGGCGGCGAGGAATACTCACTGGCCGAGATGCTGGTGATATTTGGCAGCGGTATAGTAGGCTCACTGGCCTACACCTGGAGCGATACGTTCTGGTTCTCGGCCGTTGAGGGCGAGGTGTATGCCTTCTCGTCGTTCTGCACGGCATTGGTGTTCTGGCTCATTCTGAAATGGGAACGCCGCGCCGACGACCCCTCGTCGGACCGCTACCTGATACTTATAGCCTACGTTATCGGTATCTCGGTGGCCGTGCACCTGCTCAACCTGCTCTGTATCCCTGCCATCGTGCTGGTGTTCTATTACCGCAAGTGGACCAACACCAACGCCAAGGGATCGTTGCTGGCACTACTGGTGTCGTTCGGCATCATCGTGGCCATTCTATACGGCCTTGTGCCCGGATTCGTTAAGGTGGCACAATGGTTTGAGCTCGCTTGCGTCAACACCCTGGGCATGTCGTTCAATATGGGCGTACTCATCTACCTCATCCTCGACATAGCCCTCTACATATGGTGTATCTACGAGCTGTATCAACAGAACAGCCCCGCGCGTATCAAGATGTCGTTCCTGCTGAGCATATTCTTCTCGGGAATGCTGTTCATTGGCGACGGATGGCTTCTGCCGGTGCTTCTCACAGCGGCATTGGTGCTGTATCTGGCCAAGTTCTGCCCACGCATTCCGGTGCGCATATTCAACATAGTGATTATGAGCATCTTCGTGATTTTCATTGGCTATTCGTCGTATGCGCTGATAATAATCCGCTCTACCGCCGACACCCCGATGGACCAGAACTCGCCCGACAACGTGTTTGCCCTGGCAAGCTACCTTAACCGCGAGCAATACGGGCAGCGTCCGTTGCTCTACGGCCAGACTTTCAACGCCCCGATTGTATACAAGGTTAAAGGCGACATACCTCGCCCCTACACCAAGACAGGCAAGAAACTCTACGAGAAAAAGGTGAAAGCCAGCCCCGACGAGCCCGACCGTTATGAATTTACCGGCTACGAAGAGACCTACGTTACATCGCCGGAACTCGATATGCTGTTCCCCCGCATGTACGATGGCACGTTTGCCTCACAATACCAGGAATGGATAGGCATGAAAGGCACTCAGGTGAAAGCCACCACACGCATCGACGCCGACGGCAACACCATCGAGACCCGCACATGCATAAAACCTTCTTTCGCCGAGAACCTTCAGTTCTTCTTTGATTATCAGCTTAACTACATGTACTGGCGCTACTTCATGTGGAACTTCGCCGGCCGCCAGAACGACATCCAAGGCAGCGGCGAACTCAACCACGGCAACTGGATTTCGGGCATTCCGTTTATCGACAATCCACGCCTTGGCGACCAGTCGCTCCTGCCCGACGACCTGGGCAAGGGCAACCGCGGCCACAACGTGTTCTATCTGCTGCCTCTGCTGCTCGGCATCATCGGCTTGCTATGGCAGGCTTATGCCGGCAAAAAAGGCATCGAGCAGTTCTGGGTTATCTTCTGGCTCTTCTTCATGACAGGCCTCGCAATTGTGATTTACCTTAACCAAACCCCATCGCAGCCTCGCGAACGTGACTATGCATTCGCAGGCTCGTTCTACGCTTTCGCCATATGGATTGGCATGGGTGTAGCCGGGCTGTGGCGTCTGGCTGTAATGGCCATGAACCGCAAGGACAAGGCTCACGACTCCGACACCTCGTTTGTGCCCGCCTTTATCGCTGTTGCTATCGGCATCATCGTGCCGCTGCAGATGGTGAGCCAGACCTGGGACGACCACGACCGCTCCGGACGATATGCCTGCCGCGACTTCGGCATGAACTATCTTAGCGGTGTAGGCGACCACGGCATAATATTCACCAACGGCGACAACGACACCTTCCCGCTGTGGTATGCCCAAGAGGTGGAAGGCTATCGCACCGACGTCCGCGTGGTTAACCTGTCGTACCTCTCAACAAGCTGGTATATCGACCAGATGCGCCGAGCTTCGTACGAAAGCGAGCCGCTGACAATGCTCTCCGAGCCTTCAACTTTTGCCTACAGCGAACGCCAGTATAACTACTTCATCGAACCCGACGAAACTCCGGTGCCCGCGCTGGAATCGCTCAAGCAACTCTACGGCCCCGACTACAAGAACAACGACTGGCACCTGCCAATGATGAACCATCCGGTGATGTATATCCCTGTCGACAAGGAATCGGTGGTGAAGAATGGCATCGTGGCAGCCGATGAAGGCCAGCTGCTCGAAGACCGAATCGAACTCGATATGCTCCACGAGAAATATACATCGAGCGACGGTGCAATGAGCTCGAGCAAGGTGTCGACCATCGACATCATCGCATCAAACGCTGCCGAAGGCTGGAAACGCCCCGTTTACTTCGCCATGACAGTGCCCGACCGCTACTACATTGGCCTCGACCCATATATGCGCCTCACCGGCATCACATACGAGGTTACCCCAATTCTGTCCGAGCCACCAACCCACAGCGAATATGGCGTGAACACCGACCGCATGTATGAAACCGTTACCACCAAATTCCGCTGGGGCGGCCTCGACGTGAAGCCCGACCAACGCGCTCCTTACGTCGACGAAACCGTGGGCCGAATGATTACCACCCATCGCTCGGCTCTGCTCGACCTTACCAACGGCCTCATCGAAGAGGGTGTGATAGTGAAGGCTGAAGTCGACTCGGCATCTGTACCGATGTCGGAAGCCGACCGCGAGAAATTTACCGCATTCAGCAACGACCGATTCGAGCGCGCACGCAACGTGCTTACCCTGATGGACGAGAAACTGCCTACTCGCGTTTACCCATACAGCATCCAGATGGGCTATATGGTAGCCAACGCCTACCTCGACCTCGGGCATATCACCGGTAACGAGCCCGACACCAAGAAAGGCAAGGAAGTGCTCGTGGCTGAAATTATGCGCTACGCCCAATATATGCGCTACTACCAAAACCTGTCGATGAGCGACTACAACCGCCTGACTCGCAACGACTGGTATATCCGCACATCTTATCTGCCTGGCTTGCTCAGCCTATACGGCTCGGTTGCCACAGCCGAAGAGTATAAGGACATCTGGAACAAAGTGGCTGAATCAGGCGTAAACGTGCAAGAAATAATGCAGCGCCTCACCAAGGACAGCGAATAAACATTTCAATACACCCTACCGCAGCCGTGCACCCCTCCACCGGGGCTGCACGGCTCGCTGTATATGCCCCTTTCAAACATCGACAAAATTACCACCCAAAACCACCGCTCGCATTGCGAAAACCGCCACAAGCGCCAAACAGCTTTTCGCACGCCACGCCTGAGGAATAATCGGGCAAACTATCGGCCGATGTATTGCATCTGCAGGAGTGGCGGTTTTAGCAATGTAACGGGTGGCGGTTTTGGGTGGTAATTTTGTAGTGTTGGGATGACTCTCAGCCCGGAGGGTCGCTAATTGACGGGGTTAGCGCTTTTCGGGGGCGAGGGCATACACGCGGCGGCGTATCTCGGCGGCCCACTGCATCGGGGTGAGGCTGTCGTCGAGGCTGTCGACGGCTATCGGCTGACCGAAGCGGATGGCAAAGCGGCTGCCACGCGCCTTGAACATCTCGCGCGGGAGCAACATCATCTCAATGTTGAACTTAATGCCGAGCTTGCGGCGCCAACGGGCAAAGCGGTAGAAGAACCGCGAATTGTGGCCGTCGAAATACATTGGTACGATGGTGCGGCCATAGCGACGGGCATCGTCGACAAACGATTTTTTCCAACCGAGGTCCTCGATTACACGGCCATGGGTGTTACGCGAGCACAATCCGGCAGGAAATGTTGCCACGGCATCGTCGCTGTTCATGGCGTGCTCAATTATCCGGGCATACTGACGACTCTGGCGGCCATGCTTGTTAACCGGCAGAAACACCTCGCGCAGCGGCGGGATGGCCATCAGCAGGTCGTTGACCATGAAATGGAAATGCCCTTTGTAGCGGTTGCCGAGCAGCGATATGTATGCCACGCCGTCCAATCCGCCCAGCGGGTGGTTCGACACGAATAGCAGCCGCGAGGTGTCGGTGGGGATGTTCTCCTCGCCCGTCACTTCGACCACTACATTTAGGTCGTGGAGCATAGCGTCGGCAAAATCGGTGGCCGACTTGTCGCCATGGCGGCTGAGCAGGTCGTTAAGCTGGTCCTGGCAGATGGTGTGGCTGAGCCAGTTAATCAGGAACCGCGGAATATAGCGATAGTGCCGCGGCAAGCGTTGCCGCAGCACTTTATCGACATTTATTTGCAATGGTTCGGGCATCGGCAGCGATGGTTATTTTATGCCGAAGTCGCGGCGGATGGCATCAACATAGTCGAGTTCCTCCCAAGTGAAGAGGCGCACGGTGACGGTCTTTTCGCCCTCGTACTTCGACGAATAGTGCTTGGTCACCGTTTCGGGCTGACGGCCCACGTGGCCATAGGCTGCAGTTTCCTCATATATAGGGTTGCGAAGCTTCAAACGATTCTCGATAGCGCTTGGGCGCATATCGAATAAGGCGTTGAGACGCTCGGCAATCTCGGCATCGCTCATCTCGACGTGGGCAGTGCCATAGGTGTTGACATACATGCTCACCGGGCGTGCCACACCGATAGCGTATGCCACCTGCACAAGGATTTCGTCGGCAATGCCGGCAGCCACAGCGTTCTTGGCAATGTGGCGCGCAGCATAGGCAGCCGAACGGTCGACCTTCGAGGGGTCCTTGCCCGAGAATGCACCGCCACCATGGGCGCCCTTGCCACCATAAGTGTCGACGATAATCTTGCGGCCGGTGAGACCTGTATCGCCATGAGGGCCACCGATAACAAATTTTCCGGTAGGATTGACATGAAGAATCAGACGGTCGTCGAACATCGTCTGGATGGCCTGCGGCAGTTGAGCCTTCACGCGCGGAATAAGTATGTTGGCCACATCGGCCTTGATAGTGTCGAGCATCTGGCTGTCGGCAGCGTCGATGTCGGCCTTCGAATCAGATGCCGGGACAATGAACTCGTCGTGTTGGGTGCTGATAACTATTGTGTGGATACGCTCAGGCTTGTTGGTGACACCATTATACTCCACGGTCACCTGGCTCTTCGAGTCGGGACGCAGATAGGTCATCACCTTGCCTTCGCGGCGAATGGCAGCCAGCTCGCGCAGCAGCATGTGCGACAGGTCGATGCTCAGCGGCATATAGTTCGACGTCTCGTTGCAGGCATATCCAAACATCATGCCCTGGTCGCCGGCTCCCTGTTCCTCGGCAATTTCGCGCTCCACGCCGCGGTTTATGTCGGCGCTCTGCTCGTGCAGAGCCGAGAGCACGCCGCACGAGTCGGCATCAAACTTGTATTCGCTGCGGTTGTAGCCAATACGGTTAATCACACGGCGAGTGACATCCATCAGGTCGATGTAGCTCCCCGATTTAACTTCTCCGGCAATCACCACCTGGCCGGTGGTAACAAGTGTTTCGCATGCCACTTTCGACGAAGGGTCGTAAGCCATGAACTCGTCGAGGATAGCGTCGCTGATTTGGTCGGCAACCTTGTCGGGATGCCCTTCCGAAACAGATTCGGATGTGAAAAGATAATTCTTCATTTTTTCCATGTTTTTGCGTGGAAAAAATGCTAATGCGTCGCGATGAATTCAGTTGGGATTGGTAACGCAGTTTTAGCATTTTTTTATGTGGTTGCAAGCAGCCAAATTTTTCCACATATTTCAGGCCACAAAATTACAACAAATAGCCGGCATTGCCAACTCCCCGCCCCATAATTTTCATCACCCACACCAAAGACAGCTCTTGCAAGCACATTTGCACGATTCTCAACTGTTTCAGTAAAACAGTTCGCAAAGCAAGCTGCGCTCAATAGCCACGCAGCAGAAATGCCATATCATTGATAATTAGTGCTAAATTTCCGATTGAGCTCCACTTTTTCAAGGGAGTTTTTCGCAAAAAATCTCATCTTCATAACCACTGAGGCCACAATTTATGGGCATAAAACGATGTCTCGACAGGCAACTATGCCCGTCGTAATATGCACAGCTATTATATGAAAGAATTATGCCGTTTCGAGAGCATGGGCAAGTGCGCGGGCAAGCTGGTCGGGACAGCTGGTACGCTTGCCGCCACAGTCGATACCTCGCAGGCGAGCAATGGCATCGGCCACCTTCATACCCTGGCACAAGGCACCGATTCCAAGCAGATTGCCTTGGCAGCCGCCTTCGAACGCCACACTGCGGATTACGTCGGATTCAAGGATAATGTTGATTTGCACCGAGCACACTGCACGGCAGGTTGCTACAGCGATTTTGCGCATCGTTCCTTCGGTGCGGTCGCTCAATATCTTTACGTCGTATATGTCCATAGTGATGCAAAAATAGCTGATATTTTCCGATAATCCGCCCACCGCGGGGCAAAAAGGGGTGAAAAAGTTGAGGCAGTGTCGTTTTTCGCTTTGCATTTAGTGCTATTTGCAGTAATTTTGCAGAATATCTGTAAATGCGCCCTGTTGCCAAGGCAATGGCCGAGGAGCAGGCATAAAACAAAGATTATGAGCATAATAGACTTTCTGATAATTGCCGTAGTGGCAGCCGGAATAATTGTTGGCGGCATGTCGGGGCTGGTTAAGCAGCTCTCGTCGCTGCTGGCCATTGTGATAGCCATCGTGGTAACCCGCACTTTCGGCACCGAGGCCACCGAGATGCTTCGTGCCATTGTGCCCGACCTCACCGATTCGGCCACCATGGCCAACGTGTTGGCACACATTTTGCTCTTTGCATTCGTATACCTCACTGTCAGGCTTGCCGGCTCGTTGATGCACTCGCTGCTGACTTCGCTCCATCTGGGTGGTGCCGACCATATTCTCGGAGCCGTGTTCTGCACTTTCAAGTATCTGCTGATACTGAGCATCATCCTCAACCTGTGGCTATTCATTAGCCCCGAAAGCGAGATTGTGAACGATTCCTCTCTTTTTGGAGGCTCGGTGTGCCGTTTTATGCTCGACATGGCGCCTTGGCTGCTCAACTCGGAACTTATTCCGCTGGCGACCAATTTGGTGCATTAATTTGTTATAGCTTAAGTGCCGCAATCTTTGCGCTGCGGCATTACATTGTTGAAAATGTGTATGAAAGAAGAATCAGAAATAAACAACAGCGCCCGCAGTAACGCCGACATTATCAACGACGTCACCAAGAGCGACTACAAATACGGGTTTGTCACCGATATCGACACCCACATAATCCCAAAGGGGCTCAACGAGGAGGTTATTCGGCAGATTTCCGCCCTCAAGGGCGAGCCGCAGTGGCTGCTTGACTTCAGGCTCAACGCTTTCCGCTACTGGCTCACTTGCAAGATGCCCACTTGGGCTCACCTCGACATCCCCGACATCGACTATCAGGCCATCAGCTACTATGCTGCACCGAAAGCACAAGCCAAAAAATCGTCGATGGACGATGTCGACCCCGAGCTGCGCAAGACTTTCGACAAGCTGGGAATATCGCTCGAGGAGCAGATGCGCCTAAGCGGTGTGGCTGTAGATGCCGTGATGGACAGCGTGAGCGTGCGCACCACATATCGCGACCGTCTGGCCGAACTCGGCGTGATTTTCTGCTCGTTCTCCGAGGCCGTACGCGACTATCCCGACCTGGTGCGAAAGTATCTCGGCACTGTGGTGCCATACCGCGACAATTTCTTCGCCGCACTAAACTCGGCTGTGTTTTCCGACGGTTCTTTCGTGTATATTCCAAAAGGTGTGCGCTGCCCAATGGAACTATCCACATATTTCCGCATCAACGCCGCCAATACCGGCCAGTTTGAGCGGACACTCATCGTGGCCGACGACGATGCATACGTGTCGTATCTCGAAGGTTGCACTGCGCCCATGCGCGACGAAAACCAGCTCCACGCCGCAATTGTGGAGATTATCGTCGAGGACCGCGCCGAAGTGAAATACTCTACCGTACAAAACTGGTATCCCGGCGACAAGGACGGTAACGGTGGCATCTACAACTTCGTCACCAAGCGGGGTCTGTGCCGTGGCGACTTCTCGAAACTGTCATGGACACAGGTCGAGACCGGCTCGGCAATAACCTGGAAATATCCCAGCTGCGTGCTCGCCGGCGACAACTCTGTGGCAGAATTCTATTCGGTGGCTGTTACCAACAACTATCAGCAGGCCGACACCGGAACCAAGATGATTCACGTGGGAAAGAATTCCCGCTCAACTATCGTTTCGAAAGGCATCTCGGCCGGCCATAGCCAAAACAGCTACCGCGGACTGGTGAAAGTGGTGCCAGCTGCTTCGGGCGTGAGAAACTACACCCAATGCGACAGCCTGCTGCTTAGCCCTACATGCGGTGCCCACACTTTCCCATACGTCGATGTGCAGAACGACACCGCTGTAGTGGAGCACGAAGCCACAACTTCGAAAATCAACGAGGACCAGATATTCTACTGCAACCAGCGCGGAATTCCCACCGAAGACGCTGTCGGTCTTATAGTTAACGGCTACGCCAAAGAGGTGATGAACAAGCTGCCAATGGAATTTGCCGTCGAGGCTCAGCGGCTGCTGCAAGTTACCCTCGAAGGCAGCGTAGGATAACATTGATAACTCTTTTTCTACCCACAAAACAGTAAATTTTCATTACAATGCTCGAAATAAACGATTTACACGCCACCATCGATGGCAAAGAGATTCTTAAAGGCATCAACCTACGGGTTAACGAAGGCGAAGTGCACGCTATTATGGGCCCTAACGGCTCTGGCAAAAGCACTCTCTCGGCTGTTCTAACCGGAAATCCAGCCTACACCGTAACAGGCGGACAGGTTACTTTCTGCGGTAAGAACCTGCTCGAACTCTCGCCCGAGGACCGTTCTCACGAAGGATTATTCCTCAGCTTCCAGTATCCCGTGGAAATCCCCGGTGTGTCGATGGTTAACTTCATGCGCGCTGCCGTGAACGAAAAGCGAAAATACTTCAACCTGCCACCGCTCTCAGCTTCGGAATTCCTGAAATTGATGCGCGAAAAACGTGCCGTGGTCGAACTCGACAACAAGCTGGCTTCGCGCTCGGTGAACGAGGGCTTCTCGGGTGGTGAAAAAAAACGCAACGAAATTTTCCAGATGGCCGTGCTCGAGCCTAAACTTTCAATTCTCGACGAAACCGACAGCGGTCTCGACATCGATGCTCTCCGGATTGTGGCTGGTGGCGTTAACAAACTCAAGACCGAGCGCAACGCTACCATCGTGATTACTCACTACCAGCGCCTGCTCGACTACATCAAACCCGACTTTGTCCATGTGCTCTACAAAGGTCGTATTGTGCGCACTGGTGGCCCGGAACTCGCCCTCGAACTCGAGGAACGCGGTTACGACTGGATTAAGCAGATGGAGGACAACAAATAACCGACGGCCCACTGTAGCCATCGCCAGAGAGAGATATTTAGACATGAAACAATATATCGACTTTTTCAACCAGCAACGCGACGCCATCTGCGCCAACTCGGCCCCGGTGATCAACGCTCAACGTGACCATGCGCTCAACGTGGTGCAGAACTCCGTTCTGCCTCACATTGGCGACGAGCACTACAAGATTACCGACATCGATGCCATTATGGCTCCTGACTACGGTATCAACAGTAACCGGATTGGAATCCCGGCCGACATCGCCGAAGCTTTCCGCTGCGACGTGCCCAACCTGTCAACCTGGCTGTATTTCCTCATCAACGACTCGTTCCGCGCCGGAAAGCCGTCGGGAGTGCATCTTCCCGATGGTGTTATCATCGATTCGCTTGCCAATGCCGCCATCAACCACCCGCAGCTCGTGAAGCAATACTATAACACCATTGCCCACGCCGACAACCCACGAGTGGCTCTCAACACCTTGCTCGCTCAAGACGGTGTGATGATATATGTGCCAAAGGGGGTTGTGCTCGAACGCCCAATCCAGATTGTAAACATCCTTAACGGAGCCGTGCCTATGATGGCAATCAGGCGTCTGCTTATCGTAGCCGACGAAGGTGCTTCGCTCAAGCTTCTGCTCTGCGACCACACTCAGAACCGAAACGTCGCTTTCGCCGACAACCAGATTATCGAAGTTTACGCCGCTACCAACAGCACCATCGACATCTACGACCTCGAGGAGTCGACTCCGCTTACTAAGCGCACCTCGATGCTTTTCGCACGCCAATGCTCTGGCTCGAACCTGCTAGTGAACAATGTGACTCTGGCTAACGGCATTACACGAAACGACGTGTTTGTCGACCTCACCGGCGAGCATTCCGAAACTCACCTCTACGGTATGGCAATCGGACAGGACAACTCCCACATCGACAACTACACTTCGGTGAGCCACAACATGCCGCATTGCCACACTCGCGAGCAGTTCAAATATCTGCTCGACGACCACTCACAAGGCGCTTTTGAAGGTAAAATCCTTGTGCTCGAGGGTGCCGACAAGACTGAAGCGTATCAAAGCAACAACAATATTATCGCATCTCCAAATGCCAAGATGCACACCAAACCACAACTCGAAATCTATGCCGACGACGTGAAGTGCAGCCACGGCGCCACAATTGGACAACTCGACCAGAACGCACTTTTCTATATGCGTACACGAGGCGTTTCGGAAAAGGATGCCAGGATGCTCCTTATGCAGGCGTTCATGGCCGACGTTGTGGATTGTGTGCGTCTCGATGCCCTGCGCGACCGTCTGCGCCTGCTCGTCGAAAAGCGTCTCTCCGGCTCCTGGGCCCTCTGCAACGATTGCGGCATAAAATGCCACGACAAAATCAACGCTGAAAACAATGGGAAATAACACCGAACTCAACATCAACGGAATCCGTAACGACTTTCCTATTCTGCAACGCACTATCGACGGAAAGCCGCTAATATATCTCGACAACACTGCCACTTCGCAAACTCCGCGATGTGTGGTCGAGGCTATTGCCAACGAATATTACACCTCAAAGGCAAATGTACACCGTGGTGTCCACACTCTTTCGCAGGAAGCCACCGACCTCCAGGAATCGGCCCGCGAGAAGGTGCGCCGATACATCAACGCTGCTTCCACCGAGGAGATTGTGTTCACTCGCGGAACCACCGAAGCCATCAACCTGGTGGCATCGGGTATGGGGCAGTCGATGTGCAACGGCGACGAGATTATTCTGACTGTGATGGAGCACCACTCTAACATAGTGCCTTGGCAACTTATCCGAAACCACGCACAGGTGTCGATTAAAGTTGTGCCTATCGATGCCGAAGGACGCCTGCAGCTCGATGTATATAAGTCGCTATTCAGCGAAACCACCCGTATGGTGGCCATCGCACACGTGTCGAATGTGCTCGGCACCGTCAACCCCGTGAAGGAAATGATTGCCATTGCCCACAGCCACGGCGTGCCGGTGCTCGTCGACGGCGCACAGGCTGCCCCACATCTCGATATCGACGTGGCCGACCTCGATGCCGACTTCTACGTGTTCTCAAGCCATAAGATGTACGGCCCCACCGGTGTGGGAGTGCTCTACGGCAAAAAAAAGCTGCTGGCCAAGCTGCCGCCATATCAAGGCGGTGGCGAAATGATTGCCAACGTGTCGTTCGAAAAAACAACTTTCGCCGACCTCCCCTACAAATTTGAGGCCGGGACACCCGATTTTGTGGGAATTGCTGCCTTCTCTAAGGCTCTCGACTATATTGAATCAATCGGCCTCGAGCGAATACGCCGCCACGAGGCTCACCTCACCGAAATGGCCACAGAACTGCTGATGCAGATTCCCGGAATGCGAATCTTCGGCACCGCGCCGGGTAAAAGCGCAGTCATTTCGTTCCTTGTCAACGGCATTCACCACTACGATATGGGAATGCTCCTCGACAAGCTCGGTGTGGCCGTGCGCACCGGTCACCACTGCGCACAGCCGCTGATGAACGCACTCGGCGTGGAAGGAACCGTCAGAGCTTCGTTTGCCGTTTACAACACCGACGACGAGGTGCTACAATTTGTCGAAGCCGTGAACCGTGTAGTCAAAATGCTGAGTTAACCACTTTTTACAGCCACGATGGAAATCCTTTCGTATCCATTTGTCCAGAACGCATTGGCCGGCATACTGCTTGTGAGCATCGTATCGGCCATTATCGGCACATACATTGTCACACGCCGCATGACTTTCATTGCCGGAGGAATCACACACGCTTGTTTCGGCGGCCTCGGCCTTGGATATTTCCTGGGCATCAGCCCTGTTGCAATGGCGGGGGTGTTTGCCGTGGGTGCCTCGCTCGGTGTGGAATGGATGTCGACAAAGGCGAAAATCCGCGAAGACTCAGCGATTTCGGTGGTATGGGCTTTGGGTATGGCAATCGGCACTCTATTCATTTTCCTTACGCCCGGATATGTGCCCGAACTTAGTTCGTTCCTGTTCGGAAACATCCTTACCATCACCCGCGCCGACCTGATGGCATTTGCCATATACGCCGCTGTGCTCATTGCTTTCTTCGCTCTGCGGTTCCGTACTGTCATTGCTTGCACATTCGACCGCGACTTCGCGCGAACAATCAACCTGCCGGTGGTGGCGGTCAACTATATCATGACAATCCTCGTGGCACTATGCATTGTGCTCACCATCAGGCTTATTGGCATAATGCTGCTGATGTCGATGTTCACCATGCCACAACTCATTGCCGAAAGCTATTCCCGACAGTTCAAGGGCATAATGCTCATTTCGGTGGCAGTGAGCATTGTGTGCAGCATAATCGGCCTCGCTGCCGCTTTCTTTATCGATGTACCGGTGTCGGCCACAATAGTAATCACTCTGGCCGTGGCTTTTGCCGCTTCCCGGCTGTTCAACGCACTTAGATAAATCACTATATTTTCTTAATTTGATTTCTGGTTCGGCAGAAAACACTATATTTGCATAGAATCTGACTGATAATGCAAGAGAAGCAATCGTTAAGCCAAGAGCAGAAGCTACAGCAACGTCTCTCGCCCATGCAGGTGCAGTACGTTAAAATGCTCGAGATGAACCGTCTTGAGGTGGAAGAAGCTGTGCGAAATGAAATCGAGGACAATCCAGCTCTGGAAATCGCCGAGCCTTCCCCTCTCGAGGAGGCCGTTACAAAAGACGACGAAGGTCAGGAGTTCACCGAAAGCGCCGACGATATGCAACGCGCCGACTACCGCGACGAGGACGACATCCCTTATTATCGCACAAACATCAACAATTCAAGCCCCGACGACGAGCACCACGAGGCTATTGCAATTAGCGAAACTTCGCTAATCGACTATCTCGAAGAGCAACTCGGCGAACGCGACCTCGACGAGCACTCGCTCCTGATTGCCAAATACATTATCGGAAACATCGACGACAACGGATACCTGCTCCGATCGGCCATCGCCATCAGCGACGACATTGCTTTCCAGACAGGGCTCGATGTGAGCTCGGCTCAGGTGAACGATGTGCTGCAGATTGTCCGCGACCTTGACCCTCCGGGTGTTGGCGCTACCGACCTGCGCGACTGCCTGCTGCTGCAGCTCGAACGCCGCGAAGGCTCTCCGGCCAACCTACTGGCTTATAAAATCATCGACCGGCACTTCGACGCATTCATCAAACGTCACTACGACAAGATTGCTCAGGCTATGGGCCTATCGCAGGAACAGATGACTGCTGCCGTCGACGAAATCCGCTCGCTTAACCCTAAGCCGGGAAGCGTTGTGGCCGGCTCTGTCGCCGAAACACTGTCGCAACAGGTGATGCCCGACTTCAATGTCGATGTTGACGGCGACGAAATCACCGTCACCCTGCTCAACAACCTCCCCGAACTGCAAATCGAGGAATCGTTCTCGGCCTTGAACGACAACTACCAACGCTCGAAACCCGCAAACCGCAATGACGAAGCCGCTGCAGCTTTTGTCAAGCAGAAATACGATTCGGCAGCCAACTTCATTAAAATTCTGCGTCAACGCCAGGAAACACTGTTCAATGTGTTCAGCGCAATCGTTCGCCGACAACGCGAATTCTTCCTTTCCGGCGACGAAACCACCATGCGACCCATGCTCCTGAAGGATATCGGCGAAGACACCGGATACGACCTCTCTGTCATTTCCCGCGCAACTTCCGGAAAATATGTGATGACGCAATGGGGCATTTTCCCCCTGAAATACTTCTTCAACGAAGCCATGCAGCACTCCAACGGTGAAGAGGTATCTTCGCACGAAGTGCTTTCAATTATAAAATCGGTGATTGCCGACGAAGACAAGACAAAGCCCATGAGCGACGAGCAGCTTTGCCTGATTCTAAAGCAACACGGCTACGAAATTGCCCGCCGAACGGTCGCCAAATACCGCGAACGGCTCGGAATACCCGTGGCACGCCTCAGAAAATCTTATTGACAAACAATAACCACCACTATAATGCGCAACATTGCATCTTTTTTCTCTTCGGTATTCAATCCGCTGCTGCTCCCAACCTATGGTGTGTTTCTGGTGCTATGGGTATCGATTCTTTGCTATCTGCCGGTGGGCTCACGCCTCACTGTGCTACTGGTCATTTTCGGTATCACATGCATCCTACCTATGGTGCTCATCGCTCTTCTGCACAACATGAGATTCATCACCGACAAGCAGCTGCGCACACGCCAGGAACGCTGGATTCCATACATTTTTGCCACACTTTGCTATGTTGGCGCCGCTTTCTACCTTATACACGTGCATTCCCCGCTATGGCTCACCGCTTTCATGTGGGGCGCCATCGCTTCGATTGTTGTGGCTTGCGTGGTTAACTTCTTCTGGAAAATCAGTGCTCATGCAACCGGCATTGCCGGATTGGTGGCATTGCTCTTCAGCCTGCACAACATGGGGCTCGCCGCTTTCGACATCATGTGGCTCATATGCCTCACCATTGTGTTTGCCGGCGCCGTAGGCTCCTCGCGCATTGCTCTCGGCCATCACACCCTCGGTCAAGTGCTCGCCGGATATGTCAACGGTGTAGTGTGCATCTATTTGGCCGAACTGCTATTTTCGTAACCATCAAACAATATATATCGCATATGAATCCCGTAGTTAGTATCATAATGGGAAGCACTTCCGACCTTCCCGTTCTCGAAAAAGCCGCAAAGTTCTTCGACGAGATGGAGATTCCTTTCGAGATGAACGCTTTGTCGGCACACCGCACTCCTGCCGAGGTTGAGGCATTTGCCCACGGAGCCAAGGAGCGCGGAATTAAAGTGATTATCGCTGCCGCAGGCATGGCCGCTCATCTGCCGGGCGTGATTGCTGCTATGACTACCGTGCCGGTTATCGGCGTGCCAATCAACTCTACTTTCGACGGCATGGACGCCCTGCTGGCTATCGTGCAGATGCCTCCCGGTATTCCGGTTGCCACTGTAGGTGTGAATGCCGGATTGAATGCCGCAATCCTTGCCATGCAGATGCTCGCCGTGGCCGACGAGGCTATTGCTCAGCGTTTTGCACAATACAAGGCTTCGCTCGCGCAGAAAATCGTCAAGGCCAATGCCGACCTCGCACAAGTACACTACAAGTTCAAGACCAACTGATTCCAATCGCGCTCCAAATCTATCCCATAAGCATTGAGCCTCAGGCAGAACTGCCAAGCGGTATGAAGAATTATTGCCATTTTGGAGGAATATAGTGTATTTACAAATTTTATAAGTATTTCTATACAATATGGATTCTAACGAAATAATAAATCTTTGTAAGGCATTTGAGAAGTAATTTTTGAGACTTTTTTGTTGGCTTCTTCAGGGGATTCCTCTTAGCGAGATTCCGACTATGATTTACAAGAACCCCAAAAAGAAAGACAATAAACAAGAACAATTAAATTCCACAACCTATCCGTTACGAATGGTGTGGTAGGAATGATTACTACAACATAACCAGAGATTATATCAACTCCATAAAAAGGCAGGCACAACTAACAAAGGGGCCGTGACAAAATTGACACAGCCCCTTTGTTATTACAGTATGAAAGCTTATCAGCGCACCAGCACCTTCGTCGCTTTGCTGCCAATGCGGCGAATATAGATTCCGCTCTGCGGATTATCCACCCTGATGCCCTGCAGATTATAGTATTCGGCATTGCCCTCCGAGGTGGCATTCACCTTTACATCCTCAACTGCCGATTCGGTGGTGTCGACCACTGTGAGGTTGTCGACGAAAATCGGGCCACCGCCCAATCCTACACCGGTGAGCGATATTGCCACACGCGACTTGCCGGCAAACTCCTTCAACGGCACTTCACACTTCACCCAAGCATCGTTGGTGCCATAGCGATGGAACACAGCATCGTCGATGGCGACAAAGTCGGCTCCGTCGGCCGATACCTCAACCTTCACCAGGTCATCGTTGCGGCCATTATAGTCGGCCGGGTCCATAGTATAGTATGTTTCGCGGAACAGATAGAAACCAAGAACAGGACTTACAGCCTCGGCAAAATCAAGCGACGGAAGTATCAGTCGGCCGATGCCCGGTGTAGTGAAGTTGCCGCAATAATTGGCATTGAAGCGGAGCATGCCGCCGTCGGTGTCCTGCGAGGTGATGGTGAGCACAACCTCGGTTTCGTCCTCATCTTCCATTATATACGATGTCTGGGCATTCTCAACGGTGTCCCATGCGGGCTGCTGCGAAGCTCCTTCGCGGCTCTGAACCACCTGCTGGCGCCATGGCGATGTGGCAAACACACAGCCTGACACCGATTCGGCAAACGGCAGGCTCAATGCCGGGCCCACATTAACCACATTCGACTGTGCTGTGCGGCCGAATCCTGCCGATGTAACGCCTACAACCTGATACGATACATTCTGCTGCTCGTCGGCCGGCAGGGTCGTATCAACGTATTCCGTTCCAGCTACATCGCTGCTGAGCTGGGTAAGCACACCGTTGCACACACGGCTAACTGTATAGGTGAGTGCAGTCCAGTCGATATATCCATTGTGCTGCGAAGCTGCAGGAGCGCTCCACTGCACTTTCACGGCATCGTCTTCGGCAGCTGCGCTTAGGTTGAGCACCTCGGTGGGCACATCCACACCAATATACACCTCAACCTGCACTTCCTCGCCCTCGCCGGCACTGTTCGACGGAACAAAGCGGTAGTAGGTTTCACCCACGTATGGTTTCCAGTCGCCAACCGTCAGCTGCTCGCCGGGCTGCTTGTCGGTGAATGCCATAAGAGGCGATTCATCATCCTCACGGTAGACCGACACATTCACTGTACCCTTGAGAGGCGCACCCTGCGAATCGACAGCAGGAGCATTGAAAGCTATCGAGGCTTTTTTCTCCCCTTTTGCATATGGCTTAACCACTGCATTGGTAACAGCGCCGGGAACTGCCACGTTGCCTATCTTGGCGATGCTGAAGCTGCGGAAAATTAGCTGGCCGCTGTTCGACACCGATGTTACATGCAGTGCAATGTATGCCACGCCAGTGGCGGTGGCGGTGAAGCGGAATGTCTTTGGGTCGGAAGATGTCTTGGTGGTTGAGAACGCCTCCAGCTCAACGGCCGCCGGGTCGACCTCGCTGCGGCTGCCCACCAACTTAAACGCTCCGCTCATGGGATTGGTGGCGCTGGCATAGCGGTACACATCGTAGGTTACCTCGTACTGCACACCCTCCTCCAGGGCAAATGCCGGACTGATGGCATAGTCGTCGGCATGTTCCACTACACTCGAATAAACTCCGCAGGTGAAGCCTCGGCTGCTGTATTCCCATTTATAGCCGTCGTTGTTGGCATTGATTGTGGCCCATGTTGCGGCGGCATCGGCCGAATCAAAGGTGATTTCGTAGGGCAGCGTGGCAACGTTGTCCTGTGCCTTGATTTGACCCGAAAAGCACATTGCCACTACAGCGGCAATGGCTGATAAAGTCGTAGAAATTTTCATTTAGCTATTGTTTTATGAATTTGATAGTAGTTTTTACATTGTTATCGGCCACAACGGCAATGTAGGCTCCGGCGCCAAGCATTGACAAGTCGACAGTGCCGTTGGCAATAGGCTGCGATGCCACCTTGCTGCCGGCAATGCTGTATATTTCGGCGCGGGCATTGTCGACGGCCCACGGTGCATATAGCACCGAGTTTGCCACCCATGTCCGATGCCCGGTAATGCCTTGTGGCTCGATGCCCGATTCGGTGCTGCCGATAGTGACATAAATATAATTGGAAATGCTCGAGGCATAGCCCACAGCCTCTACTGCATAGGCATATTCTGCTCCGTATTCAAGACCAGCAAGCGGCAAACTTGTGGCTGCGTCAACAATCACGGGATAGCCATCAACGTCGGCGTGGTCAACCACCTCAACAGTCTGATAAAGTGCTATTCTATTAATAACCACCGGTTTACGGCGCTTAACTGCAAAACGCAGCTTAGTGGCGTCGGTACCGGCAGGAATGTCGATGGTAAAGTCGGACAGCTCATCTGAAGGAATATATTCGGCAAGTTTGCTGTTGCCGGCAAACACGGTGATGGTTCCTCCCGACGATTCCTGCTGGCGGGCTGTAACCACCAGGCGTCCGCCACGGCTCAAATCGATTTGCGGCGACGAAAGGGTATCGACGGCATTCGTGCCCATCGTCAGGCCTCCGGAACCCACGATAGCCAACGATTTTGAGCTCCACCCATCGGGCATCGAAGTGAACGAGGCATTCATGGTGGCAACATCGTCGGCAGTGCCACGGCTCACCTTCCACAGATGCAGGCGATACTGGTCAACGTTCTCGTTGCCCATCCAGTTGGCAGTGAACCCCTCGGCTCCTATGTTGGTGGCTTCGGTGGCTTCAATCACCACTGGGTCGCCGCCGCCACAGAAGTCGAACGATATCACTCCATTAATCTCCCTTATTCCGGTAACCGGCGTGCCCAGAGCGACGCCCGTCCAGCTCTTCATGGCCGGGTCGGTGGTATCGGTGAACGAAGTTACCATCTGCTGCCCGGGATATGGAGTGCCGGTGCTGCTCTTGGCGGTACTGCTCCCGGCTGCGCTCAGCAGTTCCAGGCATTGATGATTGTAATTGCAATTAACAGCGTTGTAGTCGAGGTTCCAGGCATCAGCACAACTTATAGTGTAGGTGCTGCCGTAAACGGTATAGCTGATATGTGCCGACTCGCGGCGGTCGACGTGCCATATCAGCATTCCGTGCGATGGCAGATAGCGGTCGTAGGTATTGGCCGAGGTCTGGCGGTTCTCGAGAAGGAAGTATTCATCGGGGTCAGAGGTTGATATTCTCAAAAATGTGTTGCTGCTTTGCAGTGGCTGCAGGCTCACACTCTGCGGCATAGTGATTTCGACCGGTTCGGCCCAACCCAGCAGATAGCGCTCCATGCCGTTATATCCGGCAGGCACAGCGCCGCTGTTGCGGGTATAGGGCAAATACGAGCCTCCTGCCATCACGTCCCACACACCGGGGTGATTTGCCGCGCCGTCGTCATCGTAGTTCACATCGTAGGTGTCGGGCAGGCCGAGAATGTGGCCGAATTCGTGGCAGAAAGTACCCATAGCACTGGTGTCGGTTCCGGTGGTGCCGTACAGCTCGGCACAGCAGCCATATGAGTCAACTATCACGCCATCGAAGGTGCGGTCGCTGGCGGGCACGCCATAATAACTCACATAATAGGCGTGAGGCCATATCCACGACGATTTGGCACCGGCAAAGTTCTCACCGTAGCCGGCATAGAACACATACACATTGTCAACGCAGCCGTCGCCGTCGAGGTCGTAGCGCGAGAAGTCGATTTCGCCATCGAGCAAGCGGCATGCCTCGACAACCATCTCATAGGCATACCTGTCGTTGCCGTTTTCGTCGTTCTCACCATAATAATTCACCGATTTCGGCATTTTCACCGGCCCGTACACATCGAACGAGGGGTTAAACGCACCCATCGACTGCGAGCGGAAGTAGTCGGCAGCACACCCGATGTGCTCTCGTGCATCGTAACCTGGCTTGTTGAGCATATCGGTGAACACCTGATGGGTGTTTTCGGTCACGAAGTCCTTGTCGCTGAAGTCGACCAGCAACACCAGCGAACGTGCATCGCCCTTGGTTGGGAACCGGGTGGCCACCAATGGCGCAGCCTTTGCGTTCATTCGCTTCGTATTCAACGATTTCGCCGATGCATCGATGTGTAGCCGCTTGGGCAACGAGGCCACCAGCGCCAGTTCCGAAGCTCCACGCTCTGCCGGCTCGTGGCACTCTATGCCACTGCTCACCAGCATGCCCGTGGCATCTTTCCGAGCATAGCAATAGCGACCCTGGGCATCGGGCAGAATGGTGTAGCCATCGTCGGTTACGGTAATGTGGCTGTGCTCATCGCCTATCAGGCGCACCGTCACCACGCTGCCATCGGGCTGGGTTATAACTCCCTTGCCGGGAAATGCCGGCACAGCCATCGCTGATGGCCACATTGCCATCAATGCCACTGCCACACAGCATATAGTCTTTACGCTCGGAAATATACTGAAAGCTGTCTTCATTATATTCATGATTGATTCCTTGACTCTATACAAAAAACATTATGGGAGCCTTCTACGGTCGGTTATCTCCGACATGAAATATCTGTAGGGTATATCAGATAGAAATCTGTTGGGAAAACTCTCAAACTGCTTACAAATATACATATATCAGATTATTCCACCCATAAAATGCCAGAAAAAACAACAAATTTGTCATTATTATCCAATTTTAGCAAAGCACTGAACTTGTTTTTGTCCTAATTAGACATTTTTACGCCATAATTTCGCAAAACGAACACCTTTGTTTGCTATCCCTGTCTTTATATCGTATATTTGCATTTGGAAAAAGCATTATGGCAATCGCCTCACGATTTCCACCTTGCAGACAAATACACTGCTTTATGAATACAATAAAGAACGTTGCTAAACGCATCGAAGGCCTACGCGAATCGCTCGACCTCACGCAGTCCGACATCGCAAAATCCACAGGCATAACCCTCGAGCAATACCAAAGCTACGAAAGCGGCTCGGTCGACATCCCCGTGAGTTATCTGCTGAAACTTGCCAACACCTACGAGGTGGAGCTGTCGGCGCTGCTATTCGGCGGTGAACCGAAAATGAAAAGCTACTACGTAACCCGCAGCGGCTGCGGTGAACACGTGGAACGCCGTGAATTCTATCGCTACCAATCGCTCTCTTCCGGATTCCTCAACACTGAGATGCATCCTTTCCTCGTGACCATCGAGCCCGCTATTGAAGCAGAAGCCAATGTTCACCATGGACAGGAACTACATTATGTGCTCGAAGGACGCATGGAGATGGAAATCGACGGAAAGCCGATTGTACTCGAACCGGGCGACAGCATCATTTTCGACGCGCTTCATCCTCACCGGATGCGCGCTCTCGATGACCGCAACACAAAGATTCTGGTGGTTCTGCTCTCGCGATGAGCTCTCCCCCCACTTTTCAGTTTCACACCAAGAACTTACCAAAAGCAAAACGAAAATGTTAGAGAAGTATCTTGATAAAATCGAATTCGAATCATACGACGACTTTATTGAAAACTTTAAGATTAACGTACCCGACAATTTCAATTTCGGATACGATATTGTTGACGAATGGGCTCGAATAGAACCCGACAAGAAAGCCTTGCTGTGGGTTAACGACCGTGGCGAGGAGCACCAGTTCACATTTGCCGACATTAAGCGCGAAAGCGACAAGGCTGCTTCGTTCTTCACCAGCCTCGGCATCGGGCATGGCGACATGGTGATGCTTATCCTCAAGCGCCGATTCCAGTTCTGGATTGCAATCACAGCGCTCCACAAAATCGGTGCCACTGTGATTCCAGCCACCCACCTGCTCACCGAAAAGGACATTGTCTACCGATGCAACGCTGCCACCATAAAGGCAATAGTGGCTGTGGGCGACCCTATCGTGATCGACCACATTCTGAAAGCAAAGGCCAAATCGCCATCGGTGGAGCACTACATATCAATCGGGCCGATTGTACCCGACGGATGGCACGACTTCAACCGCGGCCTCGAGGAGGCTCCGCAATTTGTACGTCCAAAGCACCCGAACACCAACGACGACATCTCGCTCATGTACTTCACTTCGGGCACCACTGGCGAGCCTAAAATGGTGGCTCACGACTTCACTTATCCGCTCGGACACATCATCACCGCAAAATATTGGCACAATCTCAACGAAAACAGCCTCCACCTCACTCTCGCCGACACCGGCTGGGGAAAAGCCGTGTGGGGAAAATACTATGGCCAATGGATTGTCGGCGCAAACGTGTTTGTTTACGATTTCGAGCATTTCGAGCCGGTTGACGTGCTCGAGATGATTCACAAATACCACATCACCAGCTTCTGCGCGCCTCCAACCGTGTTCCGATTCCTCATCCGTGAGGACTTGACCAAATACGACCTCTCATCGCTCAAATATTGCACCATTGCCGGCGAAGCGCTCAACCCGAGTGTGTTCGAACAATGGTATAAACTCACAGGAATAAAGCTCATGGAGGGTTTCGGACAAACCGAAACCACACTCACCGTGGCCACATACCCTTACATCAACCCCAAGCCGGGCTCGATGGGCCGAAAAGGTCCGGAATACGACATCGACCTGCTCACCGCCGACGGTCGTAGCGCCGAAGACGGCGAACAAGGCGAAATAGTTATCCACACCGACCGGCACCGTCCGGTGGGCCTGTTCCGCGAATACTACCGCGACCCGGAACTCACACGCAGCGTTTATCACGACAACCTCTACCACACCGGCGACGTGGCTTGGCGCGACGAAGACGGGTACTACTGGTTTATCGGCCGCATCGACGACGTGATTAAGTCGTCGGGCTACCGCATCGGCCCGTTCGAGGTGGAAAGCGCCCTGATGACCCACCCTGCCGTAGTGGAATGCGCCGTTACAGGCGTGCCCGACGATATCCGCGGACAGGTGGTGAAAGCCACCATCGTGCTCGCTGCCGACTATAAGGACAAGAAATCGCCCGAACTCATCAAGGAAATCCAAGACCACGTGAAGCGCACTACCGCTCCTTACAAATATCCACGAGTGGTGGAATTCGTAGATGAGTTGCCAAAGACCATCAGCGGAAAAATCCGCCGTGTTGACATCAGAAACAATAACAAATAATATCACTTCATAGTATATGGCTGTAGAAATCCGTGTTATCCAACCCACCCCTGCCCAACTGAAACAATTCGTTCACTTCGGCATCGACCTTTACAAAGGCAACGAATACTACGTACCGGCACTCGTGATTGACGAAATCGACACCCTTAACCCGGCCAAGAACCCGGCATTCGACTTTTGCGAAAGCCGTTACTTCATGGCGTTCCGCGACGGCAAGCCCGTGGGCCGCATTGCAGCAATCATCAACCGCCAGGTTAACGAGCGCTTTGGCCAGAAAACCGTGCGGTTCGGATTTGTCGACTTCATCGACGACGACGAGGTGGTCGACGCCCTCTTCGACGCCGTCAAGGACTGGGGCCGACAGAAAGGCCTCGACACAATCGTTGGACCTCTCGGCTTCACCGACATGGACAACGAGGGAATGCTCACCGACGGCTTCGACCAGCTCGGCACAATGGCAACCATCTACAACTACCCCTACTACAACACCCAGATGAAGCGAATGGGCTTCGAAGTCGACGCCAGCTGGGTGGAATTCAAGATAATGGTGCCCGACGGAATCCCCGACAAGTTCCAGCGAATCTGCGACATCGTCCGCCGAAAATACGGCGTGCGCAACGTGCACTTCAAAAGCAAGAAGGAGTTGGTGGCAAAGTACGGCCGTGCACTGTTTGAACTCATCAACAAGACCTACGACCAGCTTTACGGCTACTCGCCACTCACCCCGAAGCAAATCGACCACTACATTAATATGTATGTGCCCATCGTACGCCTCGAGAACCTCTCGGTAATCGTCGATTCCGACGACCGTTTGGTGGGCCTCGGCCTCGCCATGCCATCGCTGTCGAAGGCGCTCATCAAAAGCCGCGGCCGTTTGTTCCCCACAGGATGGTATCACCTGCTCAAGGCCCTTAAGGCACAAAACGACATCGTCGACCTGCTCCTGGTGGCCGTTGAACCCGAATACCAGAGCAAAGGCGTCAACTCGCTGCTATTCACCGACCTTATTCCAAGTTTCATCAAGCAAGGATACAAATGTGCCGAAACCAACCCCGAGCTCGAAACCAACCAGCGCGTGCAGTCGCAGTGGCAATATTTCGACACCACACTCCACAAGCGCCGCTGCTCCTACAAAGCATC
>JAEDFO010000068.1 GCA_016292745.1 Muribaculaceae bacterium
TATCAGCTCTACTGATATTCCTATACTCACTTACACTACTACTCTATCTATGGAGTAAGTATGATAGCATTGGTGACTGTGCTGCCATTGTCTATTACAATCCAATATCTTTCAAGGACATAATCTATATGGCTTTCATCGGTATGTTTTGGTATGGAGTATCATTATTCTTACTCAAGAAAACCAAGAAGTTATATATTACTGAGGGAGCCATCTACGTGCTTCTACTTTTTGCATTCTCTTTGGGAGGCAACACAATCCTTGAAAGCCGAAAGATGCACTGGCCAACAGAATACTATCCACGGCCAATCTCTTCAAAGGACAAAATACATATTCTGCAGTTTTATCCCTGCTTATTACTATGTCGGAAACATTTTTGGGGGGGGAAGAGGTGGAAAAAGTGGCGGTTTTCGCTATGGTTTTATTGCGGAAATCACTAACTTTGGGATGCCAACCGCAACCACCATACTCATTAACCTGCCGAAGGGTGAGACGCCCCGACCTCATCACCACGCCACGGGACCTCGCACTTTGACTTTAACAACTAAAACGATACCTGATATGATTTCAAGAAAACTCTTTGCAATTGTCATCCTGGCCACTTCAGCCATTGCCGCTATGGCTCAGACTCAGCAAATCCGCGCTTTTTCGCACCGCGGCGGTCGCATGGAACACGACGAGAACACCCTTTCGGCCTTCCAGGCCAGCCACGATGCCGGATACACCGGTTACGAAACCGACCTGCGCATGACGGCCGACGGTCATCTGGTGGTGACCCACGACAGCAACCTTGAACGCACCACAAACGGCACAGGGGCAGTGGAAAAGTTAACCCGCAAGCAGATTGAACAGCTGCGCACCAAAAAGGGCCACAAACTGATGTTTATCGACGAACTCATGGCATGGCTCAAGGACAAGAAGGGCCTTTACGTGGAGTTTGAGATGAAGACCAACCCGGTGGATCTATACCCCGAGGAACGGCTGCCCGAATATGTCGACGCCCTCTACAATGCCGTGATGGCCTCGCGCCCTGCCGACGCCGAGTTCGTGTTCACATCGGGCGACTATCGCTCGCTGCGATGCATGCAGGCACGCCACCCCGATGCCGACCTGCTGATGATTACCGGCAAGCCATGCTGCGCCGAAACCATCGCACTGTGCAAGGCTCTGGGCATTAAGCGCATCGGCGCCACCATGAACGGAACCAGCCGCGAAGCTGTGGCTCTTGCCCACAAAGAAGGACTCACCGTGAGCCTATGGCCCGGACAATCGACCGCCGACTTTATGCTCGGCGCCTATCTGGGATGCGATTTCATGTGCACCGATATCCCAATCGAACTTAAATCGTGGGTCGAGGCCAACGCCCCATGGCTGAAAGTTACTTACTGACGCATTTTGCCTCGGCTATTATGATGCTATTCTCGCCGAGAATTTGTAATTTTGCACTGAAAAATCAAGCTCCGGCTCTATGATTGAACGTACGATAATTATCGACAGCATCGACCCCATAATTTTCTATGGTGTCAACAATTGCAACATACAGCTCATACGCAACCTGTTTCCAAAGTTGCGCGTGGCTGCACGTGGCACTGTGATTAAGGTCATAGGCGACGAACTCGAGACACAGGAATTCGAGGACAAGGTGAAGAAACTCGAGGATTACTGCTGCAAATACAACAAGCTCACGAGCGAGGTGATTATCGACACCATCCGCGGCGCCGTGCCCAAAGATATCGGCATCGACGAAGCCATAATATACGGCATCAACGGAAAGCCAATCCAGGCACGCACGCCCAACCAGCAAAAACTGGTGAAAGCCTACAGCGACAACGACCTCACTTTTGCCCTCGGACCCGCCGGCACCGGCAAGACCTATATTGCCATTGCACTTGCCGTGCGCGCCCTCAAGAACCGCGAGGTGAAGAAAATCATCCTATCGCGCCCGGCCGTTGAAGCCGGCGAAAAGCTTGGATTCCTTCCCGGCGACATGAAGGACAAAATCGACCCGTATCTGCAACCGCTATACGATGCCCTGCAGGACATGATTCCGGCAATGAAGCTGAAGGACTACATGGACACCAACGTCATTCAGATTGCTCCGCTGGCATTCATGCGCGGCCGCACCCTCAACGACGCCGTGATAATTCTCGATGAGGCTCAGAACACCACCACCCACCAGATCAAGATGTTCCTCACCCGTCTGGGCATGGGTTCAAAGATGATTATCACCGGCGATATGACGCAAATCGACCTGCCGCGCAGCACCCAGTCAGGGCTGGTGCAGGCACTACACATTCTCAGTGATGTGAAAGGCGTGGGCCAGGTGGAATTCACCAAGAAGGACATAGTAAGGCATCAGCTTGTGCAGCGCATTGTCGAAGCCTATGAGCGCTACGACGAGCAACAGCGCACCGTCAGGCGAGCCGACGAGCCGCAAGGCAACGACAATCCCGACAGCGAATTATAACAACAAAATATATACATATAACTGCTATGGCTAATACGTTAGTTAATACCGATTTCAATTTCGAAGGACAGAAAAGCGTGTATCACGGCAAAGTTCGCGACGTTTACGACATCAACGACGACATCCTGGTGATGGTGGCCACCGACCGCATCTCGGCTTTCGACGTGATTCTGCCCAAAGGCATCCCGTTCAAGGGCCAGGTGCTCAACCAGATTGCCGCCAAGTTTCTCGACGCCACCGCCGACATCGTCCCCAACTGGAAACTCGCCACTCCCGACCCCATGGTCACTGTGGGCCTCAAGTGCGAAGGCTTCCGCGTTGAAATGATTATCCGCGGCTACCTCACCGGCAGCGCATGGCGTGAATATGCCGCCGGATGCCGCGAACTGTGCGGAGTGAAGCTCCCCGACGGAATGCGCGAAAACGAACGTTTCCCCGAGCCTATAATCACCCCGACCACCAAGGCCGAGGCCGGTCACGACGAAAACATCTCGAAAGAGGAAATCATCGCCCAGGGAATTGTTTCGAAAGAGGACTACGAGACAATGGAGCGCTACACCCGTGCACTCTTTGCACGAGGCACCGAAATAGCCGCTTCAAAAGGCCTGATTCTCGTCGACACCAAGTATGAGTTCGGAAAACGCGACGGCAAGGTGATTCTCATCGACGAAATCCACACCCCCGACTCCTCGCGCTACTTCTATGCCGACGGATATGCCGAGCGATTCGAAGCCGGCGAGCCGCAGCGACAGCTCTCCAAGGAATTCGTACGCCAGTGGCTCATCGAAAACGGTTTCATGGGTAAAGCCGGACAGAAAGTGCCCGAGATGACCGACGAATACTGCACCAGCGTGAGCGACCGCTACATTGAGCTCTACGAGCACATCGTGGGCGAAAAGTTCGCCAAGGTGGATGCCGCCGACATCAACGCACGCATCCGCGCTAACGTTGAAGCATATCTGGCATCGCGCAAATAATATTGCACGAAGCCCGTTCCACCCCCATTCCCGTTACGGCACACGAAGCCGCAGCGGGAATGTTGTCGTAGTAGCACTTAGTGCCAACACGATTTTGAATTTACATCACCAAACGTTAACTTTGCCATTATGATGAATAGCCGACTTATGCTCGCCACCGCTTTGCTTGCCTTGATGGGAAGCTGCAGCACAAAGCCCGAGGAATCGCCGCATCTCGACGAAGCCCGCATACGAGCCGAAATAGCCGCAAAGGCCGTAATCGACCACGCCAACGCCAATGAACTTACATTGCAAGGCTATCTGCTCGATGCCAAGGCCGAACAAAGCCGCTTTGTGGAGATGGGCGACACCGCCGCAACCGAAGCATTCCGCGTAAGCTTCGAAAGCTACATACGGCAGCACAACGATTCATTGGCTAAAGCATTGTTTTAACGTCAACGAAACAACGAGGAAATGGAAACCATTGAACGCTACATGGAAATTGCCAACGAGGCCATCGCCTCGACGCGCATCGACAAGGCTCCAGAACGTCTGTACGAGCCTATTAACTACACTATGAAGCTCGGGGGAAAACGTCTGCGCCCAACCCTGATGATGATGAGCTGCGAAGCATTCGGATGCCACTACTCAATGTGTCTGAACCAAGCTGTCGGGCTCGAATACTTCCATAATTTCACCCTGCTCCACGACGATGTGATGGACAATGCCGACATGCGCCGCGGAATGCCAACCGTTCACCGAAAATGGGATGTCAACACCGCAATACTCAGCGGCGACACAATGCTGACGCTTGCCGGACAGATGATTGTCGAGAAAAAGCATGGCGCTAAATCGCGCCGGCTGGTCGAACTGTTTAACCGTACAGCAATCGAAGTGTACGAAGGGCAGCAATACGACATGGACTTTGAAACCCGTACCGACGTCAGCGTCGACGAATACATCAACATGATTCGCCTCAAGACTTCGGTTCTTTTTGGATGCGCCTGCAAGATGGGGGCCATTGTGGCAGGTGCTCGAGTGGCCGACCAAAACAGCATCTACGACTTTGCCCTGAATCTGGGCCTCGCTTTCCAGCTGCAAGACGACTATCTCGACGTGTACGGCGACCCCGCTACCTTCGGAAAAGCCATCGGAGGCGACATCCTAAACGCCAAGCGCACTTTCATGCTTATCAGCGCATACAATGCCGCCAACGACGCCCAGAAGGCCGAGCTCAACCGATTGCTCGCCATCGACAACCCGGAGCGAAACGCCGAAAAAATTGAGGGTGTGACCCGACTTTACAACGAGCTCGGAATACCAGCCATCTGCCGAGCCGAAATCGAGCGCTACAGCAACCTCGCCGTCCGCTCGCTCGACAAAATAGCCTTCGACCGCGACGACCGGAAAAAGTTTATCGAACTGGTGAACATGCTCATCAAACGTGACCGTTAACCCACATCATAGCCATTATGATCGACACTCATAGCCATCTGTATCTCGAGGAATTCGACTCCGACCGCGACGAAGCCGTAAAGCGCGCCATCGAGGCCGGTGTGGGACATCTGGTGTTGCCTAACGTTGATTTCGACACCTTTGCCCGCATGCACTCCATGCACATCGACTATCCCGATTTCACTTCGATGGCAATGGGGCTCCACCCTACTTCGGTTACCAACTTCAACGACGAATATCTCGACCAGATTGAAGTGGAACTCGGAACCAAGAACTATGTGGCTGTGGGCGAAGTGGGACTCGACCTCTACTGGAGCCGCGAATACATCGAAGCTCAATGCTACGTGTTCATCAAGCAGCTGTTCTTCGCGCTTATGTTCAACCTTCCCGTAATTATCCACTGCCGCGAAGCGCTCGCCGAGATTATCGACCTGATAAAGCGCATGGAACCCTCCGACCGACCGCCGATGGTGTTTCACAGCTTCACCGGCACAGCGGCCGACGTGAAACGTCTGCTACGCATTGCCGACGTGCATTTCGGAATCAACGGAATAGTCACATTCAAGAACAGCCACCTCGACGAGACGGTAAAGGCAATAGGCCCAGAACGGCTGCTGCTCGAAACCGACTGCCCATATCTTGCACCCGTGCCTTTCCGAGGAAAACGCAACGAAAGCAGCTACGTGCAATATGTTGAGACTAAAGTGGCTGAAATTCTCGACATGCCATTGGTGGAACTCGATGCCATCACCGACCACAACGCGCGCACTGTGTTCAACATTTAACAATAACAATTACAACGATACAAAACCATGTTTTCAGGAATAGTAGAAGAAGCTGCCACAGTGGTGGCATTGCGAAACGACGAAGGTAATCTGCACATCACTCTGCGATGCTCGTTTGCCGACGAGCTGAAAATCGACCAGTCGGTGGCCCACAATGGTGTGTGCCTCACAGTGGTTGACCTGCCGGGCGACGGTACCTACACCGTAACAGCCATCAAGGAAACACTCGACCGAAGCAACCTGGGTCGGCTGAAAGTGGGCGACAAGGTTAACCTCGAACGGAGCATGCTGATGAACGGCCGCCTCGACGGACACATCGTGCAAGGACACGTCGACCAGACTGCACAATGCACCGAGCTCATTGAGGCCGACGGCAGCTGGTACTACAAATTTGAATACACTTTCAACCGCGAAATGGCCGCAAAGGGCTATGTTACAGTCGAGAAAGGCTCGGTTACCGTAAACGGCGTCAGCCTTACCGTGTGCAACTCCGAACCAAGCTCGTTCCGCGTGGCAATAATCCCTTACACCCACGACAACACCAATTTCAGCCAGATTGTCGTAGGAACTGTGGTTAACATAGAATTCGACATCATCGGCAAATACCTCAGCCGCATGATGCAGTTCAAATAATTATACTGTGAAATGAACTTTCGCGAACTCGTAGAAAAGCGCCAAAGCGACAGGCGCTACGACCCCAACATTGCAGTGGAGCCCGAAATGGTTAGCCGCATCGTTGAAACGGCATTGCTCGCCCCATCGGCTTGCAACGCACAGCCATGGCACATCACCATTGTCGACAACCCCGAATGCTGCCGCCAGGTGAGCGAAGCCATCACTTCGCTGGGACTCAATAAATTTGCCACCGACGTGCCGGTGCACCTCATAATCACCGAAGAACGCCCCAACTTTCTGTCGGCGCTTGGCTCGGTAATGTACGGCAAGCACTTCCCGCACATCGATTGCGGCATTCTGGCTGCGCATCTGGTGCTGGCTGCCACCGCCGAAGGTCTCGGCAGCTGCATCATTGGCTCGTTCAACGAAAAGAAATTGCGCAAGACGCTGGGCATCCCGCGCTCACGCAAGATTTTGCTCGATGTTGTTATCGGACATTCCATCGACCCACACCGGCCGAAGGTGCGCAAGCCGGAATCGGAAACCACCTCGCACAACTCCTACCGGTAATCAGGAATTCAAGAAAAGAATTATTTTCCACCCTGGAGGGCTATGAGTTTGCGCAGAAAGCGCAGACGGTCGGCAATATGCACATCGGCCGACGCGCCCGATGAGCGCACTGCCTGCAGAATATCGTAAGCCTTGGCATACTTTTTCTGCTTGATATACACATTGGCAAGGCTTTCGCTGAACAACGTGCTGTCGTCAAGCCGCTCCTCGGCAGGAGCGATAGGCTCAACATCGGCAGGAATTGACGGCGGCTCAGGCTCCGCTGTGCGGTCGACACCCAATTCGGGCGAGTTCGACAAAAATGAGTCGATAAGCCTGTCCTGCTCCGACATAGGGCCGCTATGCTGCGACGGCACGGCATCGGTTTCGTCGAGCGTAAGTGCATACTCGGGTGTAGGATTGAAAATCATGTTCTCAAGCGCTGCCACCTCGCGCGAATCGGCTTCGCAATAGCGGTCGAGAAACTTGTCGATTGCCGAATTGGTGTCGGCAGCAGCTTCGCTCTTCGGTTCCGGATAAAAGTCGGCAAAACGCGAAGCGTCAACGCCAAGCTGCTCGGCCAACGCGGTGCGGTCGCTGTACATCAGCGCCACCTGCCCGAGCACAGCATCGTATTGCTCAGTGCTGCTCAGCATATGCTTGCCACGCTTGAGCAGCAGCAACTTTGGTGTCACCAGATATGGATAATCGCTGCCCATACGCTCCACCCATTCCAGCGAAGGCGTTTCGTCGGGGCTGTCGATATAATGGTTCAGCAGTTCAAGGTCGGTCATAATTATGATTTTTGGTTACCAGTTGCCGAGGGTGGCATTGAAAATCAGGTCGCAAAGCTCGTCACAAATCTGGTTGCAGAGTTCATCCTGCACATCGGTAAGCAGTTCCGAGCTCGAGAAATCCTTATACGACGAGAACGATTGGTCAAGGTCCTGCCCCTCCTCCTTGTTGTTGATATACTTCACTCGCACCGTTATTGTGAGGCGGGTTTGCGATGCATAGGCATCTTCGGTAACTGCTTGTGGCGACAGGGCGTAACCGGTGATTTCGCCCTCAATGCGTAGGTCGGAGTTGGTATTATCGACTACGCGCAGACGAGTCTGGCGGGTTATCATGTCGTGCAGCTTGTTTTCGAAGGTCTGCTGCAGCGGCGGATACACCAACGCGGCCCTAATGGGGAAATCGGATATCGATATGTTCTTGTAAAGGTTGTAGTCAAGTGCCGAGCCATTGAATTTGTAGCTTATACGGCATCCCGAGCAAAGCAGCAACACCACCGAGCAAAGCAAGGTGGTGGCTATATGTACTATATATCGGCCTTTGTGATTCATTCCAATCCGTATTCTTTGATTTTTCGATATAGCGTGCGCTCCGATATGTGGAGTTCGTCGGCCGTTTTCTTCCGTTTTCCGCCGTTACGCGCCAGCGAGCGGCGTATGGTTTCGCGCTCGGTTTCCTCGAGGGTCATCGTCGATGTCTCCGGCTCGGGACGCACCTCCTCTGGCTCGGGATGCACATGTGCCGTAGTTGGTTCGGGCTCCACTGGCTTGTATTCGTCGAACTTCACCAAGCGACGCTCGGCCGATATCTCATCGTCGATGTTCACATCTTCAAAATCGTGTTCAAACTTTGGCTGATAATCCTTTTTCGATGGCTTCGGCATCCCTTCCACCGTGCTACGCAGCTCATCGAGCTCGTGCTGCATCTTAAAGAGCATCTTGAAGAGTATCTCGCGTTCGGCCTGGTAGTTGTATGCCGGAGTACCGGCCACAGTCATCTGTCCGGATGCATAGCGCGGCAAATGCTCGTTCACTATTGCAGCATCCACGCTCTCGCCTGCATGGAACAGCGCCACCTGCTCAATCACATTCTTGAGCTGGCGCACATTGCCCGGCCAGCGGTATGTCAGCAATGCCTGACGTGCCGAATCGCTGAACTCGATGGGCGGAGTGCGGTAGCGCTCGCTGAAGTCGCCGGCAAACTTGCGTGCCAGCAGCAGCACATCGTTTCCGCGGTCGCGCAGGGCCGGCACCTCGATGGTTACCGTCGACAGACGATAGTAAAGGTCCTCGCGGAACTTCTTCTCGCTGATGGCCTTAATCATGTTAACGTTGGTGGCAGCCACAATGCGGATGTTGGTTTTCTGCACCTCCGACGAGCCCACCTTGATGAATTCGCCGTTCTCGAGCACACGCAGCAGGCGTGCCTGGGTGGTAAGCGGCAACTCGGCCACCTCATCGAGGAAAATGGTGCCTCCATTGGCCTCCTCAAAATACCCCTTTCGCGAAGAGATGGCGCCGGTGAACGAGCCTTTCTCGTGCCCGAACAGCTCCGAGTCGATTGTGCCTTCCGGAATGGCGCCGCAGTTGACGGCTATATATTTATTGTGCTTGCGCGGACTGTAGTTGTGGATAATCTTCGGGAACGATTCCTTGCCCACACCACTCTCGCCTGTGATGAGCACCGACTGGTCGAACGGGGCTACCACCCGCGCCCGGTTGATGGCGTAGATGAGTGCCGGTGCCGACCCGATTATCGAGAACCGCTGCTTTATCTGCTGTACTTCTTGCGATATTCCTTCGTTCATTTCCAATCTCTCATTTCGTATGTTTTCTGTTTCAAGTATTTGCCTAATTCTTCAGTATCGCTTATTGCAGCTATCTGTTCGGGAGTGATTGGCTCGCCCACCGACACGTGAAGCGTAGTGTTACGCTTGCGGAACACCTCGCTTGGCAGCGCCAACGTACGGATTTTCCAGCTTATCATACCCAGGAAGCTGAACCATAGACTGTTATGGCCGTGGAAATAGATTGGCACCACCGGCACCTTGAGCTGCTGAATGAGGCGGATTATCGATGGCTGCCATTCGCGGTCAACCACCCGCAGATTCCAGCGCAACTTGGCTACAGCGCCGGCTGGGAAGAATCCTAGCGGATTGCCGCGCTTCACATGCATCATGGCCTCGCGTATGCCCCGCATGGTCACGGCGCGTTTGGCCGGATCGTTGCTCACCAAGGGGTCGACGGCAATAAAGTTGGGACGCATGGCCGAAATATAATTAAGCACCATGTTGACCATCACCTTATAGTTAGGATATTTCGATGCCATGATGCTTATGAGAGTAACGCCATCGAGAGCGCCGAACGGATGATTCGACACCGTGATGAACGGCACATTGCCCATCTCGTCGAGAATGTGCTCGTTGTCGATGCGCACCTTAATGTTAAGGTCGTTGAGCACCCCGCGCACAAACGGCGCCCCAGGAGTGTCGCAGTTATGGTCGTGAAGCCAGTTAACCTTGTCAACCGAAAGCATCTTGAGCAATCGGTTAACCAGTTTTTCCTTACCCTTCAGAGCCGGGACCATTCCGGCGATATCGTTATAATCAAGCACAGAGCGCTTTATCGGAGTCTGTTCTGTTTCTGCCATAATGTATTTGCTATTGTTTGTAACTTCCAACACCCAGGTATGGAATTTACAAAAATAGCAATTCTTTCCAACATCACAAAATCGCACCCACAAAAGCCACGCGGAGCAGAGGCGTTACCTCTCATTTATGCCTATAGCTTTTTGAGCTGGTTCAACAACTCAGTTTCATGCCCAACGGCAAATTCTTACTCTAATAGTTATTATTACGGTCCAATAATGAATCAACCTTGGCCGTCCCCTGCCAAAAATGCAAATACAAACTTCACTTAATGCATCAAGTGGGCCGGCTTAAGAAGTTAAGTGGCAGTTTTGACTGATATTCTCACCGTTTTTGAGTAAATTTGTGGTCAGTCAAATTGCCAAG
>JAEDFO010000069.1 GCA_016292745.1 Muribaculaceae bacterium
TAGAGCGTCGGATTCATAACCCGGAGGTCTCGAGTTCAATTCTCGATCCCGCTACCTAAGTCAGAGCGATTGTCGTACACGATGATTGCTCTGATTTTTTGTATGCCTCTAAAACAAGTGAGCGCTCAGCTATGTTGCCTGGCGCTCACTTGTTCGGGTCTGCTTACCTGAGTTTATTCAACGACGTTTTGCGGATTGTCTTCGACGAATGCCTTCAGGTTCTGGTATGTTATTTCCAGGAGGTTAGTACGGGCCTTGTCGCTTTGCCATGCAATGTGCGGTGTAACGTAGCAATTGCGGGCGTTGATGAGCAGATTCTCAGGGATGGGAGGTTCCACATCGAGCACATCGAGTCCGGCGGCAAACAGATGACCTTCGTTGAGTGCCTTCGATAGCGCACGTTCATCAACAAGTCCTCCGCGGGCAGTGTTGATAACAATAGCCGAAGGTTTCATCCATTTTAATGTGGTGGTGTTAACGAAATGGTGGTTCTCCTTGGTCAAAGGAGCATTTAGCGAAAGCACGTCGGATTGCTGGAACATTTCTTTCTTTGTTACTTTGGTTATATAGTCGGGAAGTTGCGACTGCTCTTTTGACGTGAATGATATCACTCTCATTCCGAACGCATTTGCAATGCGAGCCACTTCCATGCCAATATTACCAAGTCCATAAATGCCCATAGTGAGGCCGTTGAGTTCAATCATTTCAGCAAGGCGATAGCTGAAGTTGGGGCAGCGTGACCATTCGCCGTGAATCACCGATTCGGTGTGGAGGTGAACCTGGTCGACAATGTTCAGAAGGTGTGCAAATACAAGTTGCACCACAGAGTGGGTGCTGTATTTGGGAACGTTGCACACGGTTATCCCCAGCGATTTGGCACCATCAATATCAACGTTGTTATATCCGGTGGCAAGAACACCAATAAACTTTAGGTTTGGCAATTGCTTCATAGTGTCGAGGTCGATAATCACCTTGTTGGTGAAAATCGCAAATGCATCCTTGGCACGTTCAATGATTTCGTCGTGCTTGGTGTTGTCGAAAACGGTGAGTTCTCCGAATTCCTTCAGCTTATCCCACGACAGGTCGCCGGGATTAGCCACATAACCATCTAAAATAACAATCTTTTTCATGCTGGTTAGAGTATATATGTGTTAACGTTGAATTATATATCCATCGATGCTGGCTTTCACAACATTGTATCGCTGAAGTCCGTATTTCAGTTCAATTGCTTTGCCGCTCATTGGTGCGCCACTTGCCTCAAGAATGTTGTATGTAGAGCCGCATACTGGGCACACTGCTTCGTAGGCATCGTTTACGCTCACTCTAACGTCTTTCTTTGCCTCGACAGGGCATGCCAGGTCGTAGGCAATTGGTACGGCGTTAATGTCGCCCATTAACAGCACGCCGCCAAAACCGGTGTACGACATGGCCGAATACGAGAAATTGGCAGGAATTCGTTCCGATTTGATGAATTTGCGGTATGTACCCACTCCGCTCACACCGTAAGTGTTCCAAAGCCCAGCGTTGTCGAGTTCGATGTGAACGGGATAGTAGGGAATACGGTTGCTGTCAACCTTGCTGCACGACACACAGGCGATGACAATCATTATCGTTGTGAACAATTGTATTATAGCAGATTTAATCATATGTTCAGCAGCTAAGAAGTTCATCGAATGCTTTGTGATATGTATCGAAATCGAATTGAGCAACGGTGTCGTTAAACAGTGCTGTAATGCGGTCGTTGCACAGATTGCCAATGGAACCTTCATGGGAGTGGTGGATAGCAGGGTCGGGAGTGAATAAGCCCGCCTCAATGTCGAGCCCCACTTTTTTGTATGCATCGCGGAATGGCATGCCATTCGAGGCAAGTCGGTTGACTTCCTCCACTGAATACATATATTTGTATCGTTCGTCGAGAGCCACCTCGGTGTTCACCTTTATTGATAGCACCATCTTTTCCACCATCGATATTATGCTTTTCAGCTCGTCGAACATTGGCAGGAACAGTTCCTTGATAATTTGCAGGTCGCGGAAATATCCCGATGGCAGATTGTTGGTTATCATGCTGATTTGGTAGGGAATCGACTGCAGTTTGTTGCACTTTGCGCGTGACAGTTCAAACACATCGGGATTCTTCTTGTGCGGCATAATAGACGATCCGGTGGTGAATTCGTCGGGGAGCTTGATGAATGCGAAGTTTTGTGAATTGAACATGCAGGCGTCGAACGACAACTTTGATATCGTGGCAGCTATTCCGGCAAGGGCATTGGCCACTATACGTTCGGTCTTCCCACGTCCCATCTGTGCATGAACCACGTTGAAATCGACCGAGGCAAATCCGAGTAGCTGAGTGGTCATTGTGCGGTTGAGCGGGAAAGAGGAACCATAGCCGGCGGCCGAGCCTAATGGATTGCGATTGTTTACATTGTAGGCAGCGAGGAGTACCATTAGGTCGTCGATAAGCGCTTCGGCATATGCGCCGAACCATAGTCCGAACGACGACGGCATGGCTACCTGTAAGTGGGTGTATCCTGGAATAATAACATCCTTGTAGCGTTCCGATTGGCTAATGAGAGTGTTGAACAGACTCTCTACATGGTTGACGATGCTTTCGATTTCAGAGCGCATGAACAGACGAAGGTCGACAAGGACCTGGTCGTTGCGTGAGCGGCCTGAATGTATCTTTTTCCCAATGTCGCCGATACGTTCGGTAAGGAGAAACTCGATCTGCGAGTGCACGTCTTCTATGCCTTCGTCGATGGTGAACTTTCCGTTCTGTATGTCGTGGTATATGCTGATGAGTTCTTTGCGGATTATTTTCAGCTCGTCGGGGGCAATGAGGCCGATGGTTTCGAGCATGGTGGTGTGGGCGAGCGACCCAATAACATCGTAAGGAGCAAGGTAAAGGTCCATCTCGCGGTCGAGGCCTATGGTGTAGGTTTCTACATCATGATTAACCTTGACCGATTTTTCCCAAAGTTTAGATGCCATAACATTTAAATAGAGGATATTGTGCAAAATTACAAATATTTCCGATAATTTTCATAAATACGTACATGGCTATAAAAAAAAAGATGAATAAGCTAACTGTTCAGTAAACATCTTGATTGAAATGCTTTAATGCGTATCATTGTATAATAACGAGTATCATAAAATTCAAATAAGTCGAAATATTTGCGGATTTCAATGATAATAACGAATTTTGTATAACCAAGGATCTGAATACTACTGTGGATGTATTATAAATGTATAGTTTGACGTATGGACTATAATTTTTGTGATTTATTTGCCGCTTCGGCAGCATTGACGCTTGCCGTTGTGCTTGCTTTCGTTAAGATGCCCGGAGGCGAGCAGTGGAGTGCCCTACGCCGAATGAACAGGCTGCTCATAGCATGCTACTGTGCATTGGGCATATCGAACATCGTCACATCGGTACTTGGAATAGGGCATACTGCCGATCCGGTATTGTATGTTTCAATGCTTGTGGTTTCCATGTATCAGGCCATGCTGTTCACTGCCACTTGCGTGGCATTTGTTTCCCCCAGCACGATAAGTAGGGAATGGCTCACTACAAATACACTGGTGATATCGTGTTTGGGCGTAATGCTAATATATTCTGTATGTGCCGGTGGCGCTCAAGTTGAGATTTGGCTATGGGGCTGCACTGCAGCATATGTGTTCCAACTAATTTATTATTGTGTTGTTTTCCGGGCCAATTACTATCATTGCTTGCATCGCCTTGAAGGAAGCTATGATGACGATATGAGTGGAAGTCTGCGCTTGGTGACGAACGCCTTTTTTGGTGCACTTACGGTTGGGTTGAGTGCATTGGTGTTCATCGTTTTCCGACTGGATAATATATGGTATAATGTGTTTACCTGCATATACATTATATATTATGCCTATTTGGTTATCTGTGTTATCAACTACCGTATAGGTGCCGGGTATATTCTGAAGGTTGTAGCAGCCAAAGAGGACCCTGCTTATGCGACAGTTCCGGATGAGTCAACAGATGCAGAAGGGAAAGCAGGCCCAACAATGGATTCATTGCACAATGCCATCGACCCTGAAACAGAGAAGCAATTGGCTGCTGCTTTGGAAAAATGGGTGGCAACAAAGCAGTATGTGCGCAACGACCAAACTGTTGAGGATATTGCTGCCGAACTTGGCACCACCCATGCCACTCTGAAGTGGTATTTCACTAACTGCATTCGCATCCCATTCCGCACATGGCGTCAGGATGTGCGCCTGAACGAGGCAATTCGTTTGCTCAGCGAAGAGGATGCTCCAACGTCGTCAGTGCACACTATGGTTGGTGTTTCCGATAAGAGTAATTTCCATAAACTGTTCCGCAAGCAAGTTGGGATGTCGCTTCAGGAATTTAAAGAAAAGATAAGAAAGAGTAGGAAACAAGATTGAATTTTATAAATGTGAATAGCAGATAAAACCAAGATTTGAACGTTTCGGCGGGTGTTGATTACTATCGATACCTGCCTTTTTTTATATTCTGAAGATTGAAATGGTTTTGTGGTAAATAACGTAATACCATGTTCTGAGCGTGGTATTTCGATAAACCACTCAAAATACCACGCTGTTTTTCATGATTGCTTTTTGCATAAATCGTAAATTTGTAAAGAAGATATAAAAGATGTTGTCTTGGCTTAGACCACAATATACATTTATAGTTTGAGCATCTTAACTTATAGTTGATAATTATTTTACAAACTATATATTTTTTTGATATGACACAAATTCTACTCAAATTGACAAAATCGTATGTAGCGCTGCTCCTCTTTAGCTTAATTACAATCCCGGCATTTGCTGATGATGTGCAAATAGTTGATGGTGAGGATGACATTGTTGTGCTCAATGACGTGAAATATTTAATTGATCGCGAAGCCAAAACAGCTGCCCTAACCAATGGGCAATCGGTATCTGGCCAATTCACTATCCCGGAATCATTCACTTTCGAAAATGTAACATATGCAGTAACTGCAATTAACGCATCGGCATTTCGCGACAATTAGGGATTGAAAACTGTGATAATTCCAAATACTGTTACTGCAATTTCCGCGAGGGCTTTTCAGGATTGTTCGGCACTGGTGTCGTTGACTATTCCTAATTCAGTGACTGAGATTGCTAATGTTGTTTTCCAGGATTGTACCAGTCTGACATCAATAGTTCTTCCCGATGAACTGACAACCATTGGAGTCTATGCTTTTAAAAACTGCAGCAAACTTCAATCAATATCATTTCCCAAATCATTAACAAAAATTAGTCCACGTGTTTTTGACGGATGTACCGGACTGTCGTCAGTAACATGCGAAGCCACAACACAGCCAACAATGTCGACCTCGTTTGATGATGCTGTAAACCAGAACAGTCCGCTATCCGTGCCACAAGGTTGTAAGGCTGCCTACCAGTCGGCTGACAATTGGAGCGCTTTCCTAAATATAATCGAAATGGAAGGTTCCGGAATCGACGATGTCGCTGCTGATGAATCAGTTAATTGCACCTATTATGATTTGCGCGGCATTAAAGTAGCCGACACCAAGGGTGGTGAGAAGCCTTCGGGACTATCTACTTGGTTCGCCAAGGTTCAAAAGTGAAGAAGGTTGCAGTTAAATAATTTGATTATCACTTTAAAGGATATACAAAATCTCCCTATGAATTAACTTGAAAGGCGTGGTATTTTGCGTTACAAGTTGAAATACCCGCCTTTTCTAATAATTCAGTTAAGCGGAGTTGATTAAAAATTCAAAGCAATTTGTAAACTATAAATACTATGCGCAGATTTACAAGCATTTTAATATCAATTATCTTTGTAGCATTCGTTACAACTTCTGCTGCTTTGGCTGCAACACCTGTGGTTCCTGCAACGCCAACCATCACTCTGTGGAGTGACTGGACGGAGGAGGAGTCGTGTCAAAACATTCTGAACCAGATTCCCACAGTGGATACAAATGGCAACAAGCTCGACATTAACAACTTGCATTACATGGTATGGCTAAAGACCGGCGAAGTCGTAAATCCTTATTACTTCAGCAAAGACCATTATTCGCTTAGTCAATATACGAGTACTAACGGTTTGGAAGAGTTGCCCTATGCTACCAGTTTGCTTAACGACAATATCCAATATGGCGGCAGTTCTGTAGTGCTGTATGCAGAAGTTCCAGATGCAGTAGGTTTGCAGAGCGTTTACTACGTCGACGGATACCGTTGTTATTCCGACATCTGCTGGTATAACACTAAAACCTTTAGCTCGAGCATTGAGGCCCTTACTTCCCACTATACAGCCTTAAAGGGCTTTGCCTACACAGTGACGCCTGAGAACAGCGTAACCGTAAATTACGATGACTTCAACAACATCACGATTACGTTCAACAACTTCAGCCGAATCGACCTTTTTGACCAGTCGGCCATTTCCGTAAGTCAGTCCTACGACGAAGGCAGCTTCCAGAAACTGCCTATAGAGGTGACACATGAAGATGGAAGCACCTCCATTAACATTTCCGTTCTCAGCAAAAATTTCATTGGCGGTGATTTCAGTGGATATTTCGCTTTGCGAATCGAAGCTAATGCAATCAAAGGCTATGATGCAAACGGTAACTTCGAACACAACTCCGAAGTGATAAGTGCCTCGTGGGCATACGATAGAAAAGAACAGAAGAACGAAGTGAAATACACCACCGACCCTGCCGAGGGTGATGTTAACAACCTGCATGTCATAAAAATCACCTTCACAAATCATGCGGTTGCAAGTGTATATAATTATGGCGAAGGTGCGTCGTTCACTTTCAATGGCGAGCCGCGAACGGTAACCATACAAAACGGTTCGACCGACAATATCCTTGAAGCATGGGTTGATGTACCCAATTACTCCACCGGTAAATGTGTATTGACAATTCCTGCCGGCACATTATATCTTTTCCCAACGTGGGTTGACGGAGAGCCAAACTCGTTCGAGAATAATGAGTCGGACATTATTATGGAATGGAATGTTGTAAGCGATGTAGATTTTACCTATAAAGCATCGCCTTCTGAAGGTGAAGTTGAGCAATTAAGCACCATAGAGATAAGTTTCATCAACCAATTGTATTTCTATTTCCTTGATGCTTCGGCCATCAGCTTGACTCATGATAACAATCCGGTAGAAATAACAGCCGACAGGATTTCTAATTTTGGTTGCGGCATCAAAGTAGTATGTGCAGAGACTCAGACTGAACCGGGCGAATATGTGCTCACTATTTTGCCCGAGGCGTGCGCCGGTCGCCGTAGCGATGGCGAATACTTCTTCCATCCCGATAGCTCCATTGTGGCTACTTGGACTATACCCAAGCCGATTTCTTGTTGGGACTACAGTGTCAACCCGGCTGAAGGCAACGTCGGCAGCATAAACAACATTGAAATCACGTTCCCAAACATTTCAATCATCAAACCGATTAACTCTTACGCATTCCAAACTTCACAGTGCACCTTGACCCACGATGGCGAACGCTTAACCATCTCTCCCTCGTTTTACAACGACAATATCATAAAAATAGGTCTACCAGAGCCGATGACTACTCCGGGCACCTACGTATTGACCATATCAGCACAATCGATCTACTTCAATTATGAGGAAGACAGTTCCTATATCGAATGGAATCCCGACGATATCGTAATGACCTGGACAATCGATGACTCTGGTAGTGTTAGCAGCATTGAGACCGGCCCTGCGACAATCAGCGATATTTACGGCATAAACGGTGTTCGTCGCAGTCGTCTGGAGAAAGGGCTTAATGTAGTGAAGATGACGGATGGCTCATACAGAAAGATTATTATTAAGTAATATACCACGACATCACTATTGTTGTGATGAGTCAGTAGGCTGTGCTGTAATTTATGCAGCACAGCCTTGCAGGTTAAAACATGGTAAACATTAAATAACGATGATTATGAAACATTATCTACAAAACAAGATTGTAGCGGTTGCTGCACTTTCCTGTTTCTTGCTGGCGCTGCCGGTAACAGTTATGGCCCAGGAAGCCTACGTGGTGAATGAAGGCGAAGTGATAACATTCTATTATGACACAGAGCGCGCCTCGCGCACAGGCACAGTGTATGACATCGACCAAAAGCGACCGTATTATGATTACCCCGCATGGGCAAACAATCCACAAATTAAGCAAGCAGTGTTTGATGCCTCCTTCAAGAATTATCAACCAACAACCACAGCATACTGGTTCTATTATTCGAGCATTTATTCTATCAAGGGGATTGAAAACCTTAATACATCGAAAGTAACCGATATGAGCTATATGTTCTATTTTTGCTACAGTTTAAGAGATCTTGATGTATCCGGCTTCAACACCGAGAATGTAACCAATATGAGCTGTATGTTATTCAACTGCCGCAATACTAATCTCGATGTGTCAGGTTTCGACACCTCGAAAGTAACCGACATGAGCGATATGTTCGCATACTGCGAGTATCATAATTCGCTCGATGTATCCGGCTTCGATACCTCTAATGTAACCAATATGAGTGGCATGTTCTATAATTGTGAGGCTTTGACTTCGCTCGATGTATCGAACTTCGATACCTCGAAAGTAACCGACATGAGCGGCATGTTCAATGGATGTAAACAATTAACCTCGCTTGATCTATCGAACTTCGATACCTCGAAAGTAACCGACATGAGATATATGTTCTATTATTGTAACAATATGACTGAACTCAATGTATCCACCTTCGATATCTCGAATGTAACAAATATGAGATGTATGTTCCACTCTTGTTACGGATTGACTACGCTCGACCTGAAGAACTTCGACACCTCGAAAGTAACCGACATGAGTTATATGTTCTTCAACTGCAGTGCTCTTACCTCAATATACTGCGACCATACATGGACATGCGATGAGTCAACAAAGATGTTCAACGGTTGCACATCACTCAAAGGTGCAGTGCCCTTCGATTCAGACAAACTTGACGTGTCGATGGCGAACCCCGAGACAGGTTACTTCACCGGGTCGCAATATATAGTAATGGAGAAAGGCGACAGCCTTATATTCAAGAAGGATTTCATTAAAGAGATCGAAGGAGTCACCTACTATGCTATCGATCAAAAGCGTAGTGATGACAAGGATATTCCGGCATGGGCGGGAAAATACAACAGTACTAAAGAAGGCATTACTACGGTGGTGTTCGACTCATCGTTTAGTGATTACAGACCTCAAGACCTTAATTTCTGGTTTAACGATTGTTCAAACCTCACAAAAATAGAGGGCATTGAATATCTCAACACCTCTGAAGTTACAGAAATGAGAGATGTGTTCTGCGGTTGTGAATCACTTGAGGAGCTTGACCTCTCTCATTTCGACACCTCGAAGGTTACAACTATGAGTGCCATGTTTGCCGGATGTACGTCGATGAAAACTTTCGATCTCTCGCATTTCAACACATCTAATTTGACAATCATGCGAAATATGTTTGCAGGTTGCTATGCCATGACTTCGATTGACCTGTCGACATTCGACACCTCTAACGTTAATAATATGTTTGGCTTGTTCTATAACTGCACATCGCTTACCGATGTTAACGTTTTGAGTTTTGTCTTTCCTAAAATCACCAAGATCGACTGCATGTTTGAGGGGTGCAAATCGCTGGAGGTGGTTGACCTCAGCAACTTCGATTTACCACACATGGAACACTTATCGTTTGTGTTCTACCAGTGTGAAAAACTCAAGACCATCTACTGCGGCTACACATGGACCGGCGATATTACCGAATATATGTTCAAAAACTGCATCTCACTCAAGGGAGCGGTGGAATATGACCCTGAAAAGATTGACTTAGACATGGCGAACCCCGACACCGGCTATTTCACTAAGTACAGTGCTTCGGCGGTATCGCAGATCAATGCTGATGCCGATGCACAGGTTGAGGTATTCAATCTCAATGGTGTGAAGATTGCCGACAGCATCGATGGCCTCGATGCTGGCATCTACATCGTCCACCAAGGTGAGATTGTCAAGAAGGTTGCAATCAAATAACCATGATGCTACTAAAGGTGCAGCGCTTTTATTCCGCACCTTACACATATGCTTCTCCGCAGCTCCTAGGAGCTGCGGAGAATTATTTGCGCAAACGGATAATAAGAAACCCCTCTAACCGGGACGGTTGGAGGGGACTTGATGAGAGCCGCGAGTGGGACTCGAACCCACGACCTTTTCGTTACGAATGAAATGCTCTACCGACTGAGCTATTGCGGCTAATGGACTTGCAGTGTAGTGCTCGTGCATACGAAGGCTAAGCAATGTATAATTGCAAATCCGGTTGCAAAGATAGTGCAAATGCTGCCCGTTACAAAATTATTGTCTGATAATTTGCAACAGAATTTTCTGCGAGCTGTGCTCATAGGTTCGAGAAATATCGCCAGCCGTGGGCGCTGCGGTATTGGGCTCGGCTATGACTCGGTACATAAAGCACGCACGACGATGGGATGGAGGTGAACGTCGATTCACCGAATTTCAGCGTCGGAGGCACTTCGTTGAGCACTGTCAGCAATCTCAA
>JAEDFO010000070.1 GCA_016292745.1 Muribaculaceae bacterium
AATGCCGGTTTATTTCTTGATGTTAGGCATTTCCAGGCCGTAGCCTTTCTTGCGGTCGAGCACCTTCAGGTAAATTGCAATCAGGAATGCGAGAACGCCGAAGAAAGCGAAAACCACCAGCGGAATGGTGTAGTCGTAGGGGATGAATTCGGCGCCGGCCTGCTTGGCGGCAATCACAGCCGGGTTGTCGGCGTTGGTCGATGTTAGCAGGTTGCCGATTAGCTTAGGCACGAAGCAGAGTCCGATGTTCTGCACCCAGAAAATCAGGCAGTAAGCGCTTCCGAGCACCTTCTCGTCGATAATCTTCGGTACGCTGGGCCACAAAGCGGCAGGCACCAATGCAAATGAGATTCCGAGCAGCACAATGGTTGAGTAGGCCAGCAGCGGGCTGTTGGTCTGTGGCAGCACGAAAGCGAAAATCAGGTGGCAGCAGATAAGCAGCAGCGCACCTCCGATTAGCATTGTGGCGCCTTTGCCTCGGCGGTCGAGGAAGTTGCCCAGGAATGGGGTAATCACTGCAGCGCCGATTGGGAACCAGCGGAAGATGTTCGATGCTGCTTCGGCGGTGATGCCTTCGAGGTTACACTGAAGCATGTTGGCGCCGTAGCGCTGGAATGGGAATATAGCCGAGTAATAGAGCACGCACAGTAGAGCTACAATCCAGAACACTTGCGAGGAGAGGATTGTGCCGAGGTCGCTCACCTTGAACGGTTCTTCCTTCTCTTCGGCTTCGCCGGTCTGTGCGTCGAGCTTGCGGTCCATGAATGTGAACACGGTGAATGTGATTAGGCCGATAAGCAGCAGCACGGTGCAGAATGCCACGGGAGCTACCACCGAGCCCATCTTGTCGGCGATGATTGGCGAAATGGAGAAAATGGCGAACACGCCCACACGGGCAATTGCCATCTCGAGGCCCATGGCCAGGGCCATTTCCTTGCCTTTGAACCATTTGGCAATGGCTTTCGACACTGTGGTGCCGGCCATCTCGCAGCCGCAGCCGAATATCATGAATCCGAGCGATGCCATCTTGGCGCTGGCGGGCATGCTCACCCACCATGTGTTGAGCCATTCGGCGAAGGCTGTGGCCTGGAACCAATCGGTGATGCCGATATACTTTATCACTGCTCCGGCAAACATCATGCTGGCGGAGAGCTCGCCGGTGAAGCGCACTCCCATCTTGTCGAGGATAACGCCGGCAATGATGAGGAATCCGCACACGTTAAGAATATACTCCGATGCGGCATATGTGCCGAAGATGTCGGGGGTCCATCCGCGCTGGCTCTCCATAAGAGCCTGGATGGGCGACATCACGTCGACAAACATATAGCCGAAAAACATCATCAAGGCCACCAGCACGAGGGCTGTCCAGCGCATGGCGGCCGAGTCGCGTAGGGTGCGACATAGGGTCTCTGTTTTACTCATTCTTTTATATGTTTTGGTTTATAAATTCCGGTGCAGCACGTTGCTCAATGCAATGTGATGTGCAAAAGTAGCATTTTAGTGGCAAAGTGTGGCAAAATAGTGCCGAAAACTTGCTGTTTCATTGTTGTCGGGCCTTGATTATGCGGCGTTCATTATACATTATATATAATTGTTGTCATTTGTGGTGAGGGGTAGGGCGCAGCTGCCAGCAGGCAATGGCTGCCGTGGCTGCCACATTGAGCGAATCGATGCCGTAGTGCATGGGTATGCGCACCACATAGTCGGCATCGGCAATCACCGAGGCATCAAGGCCGTAGCCTTCCTCGCCGAGAATCAGTGCAATGCGCTCCTCGGCGTTCAGCGCGGGGTCGTCGAGGGTGGTGGAGTGGTCGGCAAGGGCCAACGCCACCGTTTTGAGCCCCAGCGAACGCAGCGAAGCCACCGGAGCCGTGAGCCACGTCCACGGCACACGCAGCACGGTGCCCATCGACACCCTCAGCGCACGCCGGTTGAGCGGGTCGCACGCACGGGTGGTGAGCAGCACAGCATCGAAGCCCAGAGCAGCCGCCGAGCGGAAAATGGAGCCGATGTTGGTGGAGTCGGACACCGAATCGATTACCACCACCCGCCGTGCATCGCGGCATATGGCCTCTACAGTAGGCAGCACCGGTCGCTGCATGGCGCATAGCACCCCTCGGGTGAGCACGTAGCCGGTGAGCGATGCCAGCAGCTCGCGCTCGCCGGTATACACCGGAATATTGGGAAACTGAACCACTATCGGAGCGGCATCGCCATCGATGTGGCGCCGTTCGGCAAGCATCGACAGCGGAGTGTAGCCGGTTTCGATGGCCGTAGTTATCACCTTCGGGCTCTCGGCAATGAAAATGCCGTTGGGCGCATCGTCGGTGGCAAGGCGCAGACGCCGGTCGGTGAGGCGCGCATATACCTCCACCCCCGGATGTTCAAGCGATGTAATCTCGATTATCGGCATTGTCGACGGCTTTTATTTCTGCTAAGTTACAAATAATGCTTAAATAATTTGATTTTTTCCTTGTATTATGCTAAATTTGAGAATTATAAACCTGATTTAAATCTTGCTCTATCATGAATCGCCGTAATTTCATAGCACACTCGTCGGCCGCTCTGGCCGCAATGATGATTCCCGACGCTTTTGCCGCCTCTCTGGAGAAAACGCGGCCTGTGGGTGCCAACGACCGCATCAACGTGGCCCTGATAGGTTGTCGTAGCATGGGATGGGGCAATCTTGCCGAATTTTTCAACTTCCCGGAAGCTAACTGTATGGCCCTGTGCGATGTCGACCAGGGTGTACTCCGCCAGCGGGCCTCAGAACTCGAAGCCCACAACCACAAGCGTCCGCTCCTATATACCGACTATCGTAAACTCCTCGAAAACCCCGACATCGACGCCGTGGTTATCGGAACGCCCGACCATTGGCACTGCCTGATGACTGTCGATGCTTGTGCTGCCGGTAAAGACGTTTATGTGGAGAAACCTCTGGCCAACTCTATCGCCGAATGCGATGCCATGGTGGCAGCAACACGCCGTTACAACCGCATTGTCCAAGTAGGACAGCAGCAACGCAGCGGCAGGATGTGGCACGAGATGAAGCGCTTTATCGACACTGGAGCGCTCGGCAAGATTGCTTCGGTCAATGTGTGGGCCAATTTCAAATATGCCTCAATCCTTCAGTGGAGCCCTGACTCAAACCCTCCCGAGGGCGTCGATTTCGACATGTGGCTCGGTCCGGCACCACTCCGTAGCTTCAACCAACACCGCTTCCACGGTATTTGGCGAATGTTCTGGGACTATGGCGGAGGCCTCGTAACCGACTGGGGCGTCCATCTGCTCGACATGGCGCTTTGGGGCACCGGCAAGGATTCGCTCCCTAACCGTGTGGTGGCAGTCGGTGGTAATTTCGCTTTCCCCGACAACCATGCTGAAACCTTCGACACTCTTTCGGCAACCTGGCAATACGACGACCTCCTTATACAATGGAACAACGTGGCTGCAAACGAATCGGGCCCTTACGGAAAAAGCTACGGCATCGAATTTCGCGGCACCAATGGCTCGCTCGTGGCCAACCGCGAAAGCTGGGAGGTATATCCCGCCGGTAGTCCCGATAAATTCTCCGAGCAGCATCTCCCCGACAACCTCGACCGCCGTAACCACGTGGCTAACTTCATTGCCTGCATCAAGGACCACTCGCTCCCGCTGGCATGCCCAATCGAGAACGGTGCTCTATGTGCCAAGTTCGCACATCTGGCAAACATCGCTGCCAGAACTCGCCAGTCGCTTTCCTTTAACGACGCCACGCACAGCTTTGGCCTTGCCGAGGCCGATGCCCTCGTGCGCCCTGCATACCGTGCCCCATGGAAGTTCCCCGAACTTTGATCGACACCCCTTACTAAAGTCTTCATACATTAATTATTACCCGATGCGTCGCGGCCGTGTGGTTGCGGCGCATCTCATATATAATAATGTGTCACACACCTTGGCCAAATCATGGCCTCGCTTGTGCAGTTTGTTTCATACCTCCTATTCTGGGACAAATGAAATGTTTTTGTTTGGTTTTTAGTTAAAAATGTTAATTTTAAAGTTAGAGCCAATGTCCGCTCTGGTGTATTCTGGGGCATATTTTTTCGACATATGCTCAAAAAACAACGACTTTAACATTTTGTATAACCAACATTATATCAGTATGTTATGTGTGCTAACATACTTTTCCTTAAATTTTTTTGCTTTTAATATGCCCAAACTATAAATTTTATTAATATATTTGTGTCGTGAAATACAATCGAGATGATGAATTGCGACTTTTGCCGTTCCCAATCTGCAATAGTCCTGCATTCTCGAAACCGCAATCCAATTCTTGCTCGGTGTCCCTCCTCTCAGGGTGGGTTGTCGTAGCGAGACTGCTTGGCAGAAACCTGATACACGCTTATAGAGCCGTAGAGACGGCACGCGTTTCAGACTGAACATATCTTCTTGCTCTAGACACAATTTTGCTGCTCTTGTCGGCAATGATTTATGTAGTTTTCTTGCTAATGCCAAGTTCGCCGTGCGGCATTTGTACACCGCTGGTTGGAGTGAGGGTGTCGTCGCGATGCTTTCACATAATTATTTAACCAACAAACATCGGATTTAATTAACTAATTATATCAAACCAACAAGTCGATATTTTATTGACCCTAAAAAACCTAATTAACTTTAATTTACTCGCTTATGAGAAAGAATTTGAAATTAGCGCTGTTGGCTTTGGCCATCATGATGGCTCCGGTTTCAGCTCTTGATGCTTATGCCGAGGCATCTGCTTCAAGCCAGACCAGCTCAACAGCCAGTGCGAAATCTGTATCGGGCGTTATCCTTGACCAGCGTGGTGAACCGGTTATCGGTGCAACTGTGGCTATCAAGGGTACAACCAATGGTACTGCTACTGACATCGACGGTAACTTCACTCTCAAGAACGTTAAGCCGAGCGATGTAATCTTGGTTACTTATGTTGGCTGCCAGCCTGCAGAGGTAACAGTTGGTAACAACCGTTCCGTAGAGATTACTCTTAAGGACGATTCCCAAGTTCTCGATGAGGTTGTAGCCGTAGGTTACGCCACCCAGAAGAAAGTTAACCTCACCGGTTCGGTAGCCTCGGTTAACTTCGAGGACGAAAAGCTCCAGCGTCCGGTTACCACTATCGCCAGCGCACTCTCTGGTGCTGCTGCCGGTCTTAATGTGATGAACACCAGCTCAAAGCCTAACTCTGAAGGCAGCTCGGTTACCATCCGTGGTGTCGGAACAATGAACAACACTGCTCCTCTTATCCTCGTCGACGGTATGGAGATGGGCCTCAACGAAATCAACCCTAACGACGTTGCTTCGGTATCTATCCTTAAGGATGCTGCATCGTGTGCCATCTACGGTAACCGCGGTGCCAACGGCGTTATCCTCGTAACCACAAAGCGCGGCCAGGAAGGCAAGGTTACTGTAACTTACTCAGGTAAGTTCTCTCTCGAAACTCCTGCCAAGATGATCCATCAGATCTCTGACTACGCCAAGTACATGGAACTCATCAACGAAGCCTACACCAACACAGGCCAAGCTGCAAAATTCTCGCAGTCGACTATCGACGAATGGCGCGAAGCAGCCAAGAACCCTAATGCTGTAGATGCAAATGGTATTCCTAACTACGTTTCTCACCCGAACACCGACTGGCGCGACGTTATGTACAACAACAACTGGATGATGGAACACACTGTAACAGTTTCCGGTGCTGAAAAGCGTACAACCTACAGCCTCTCTGGTACATTCCTCGACAACCCAGGTCTGGTTATCAACTCAGGTGCCAAGAAGTACTACTTCCGCAGCGACGTTGAATCACGTCCGAAAGACTTCCTCACTGTAGGTCTTCGTGCTTGGGGCTACAAGACCGACCACCAGCGTAACGATGTAGATAACCTCTACGGTTTCGCTATGGAAAAGACCGTTCCGGGTGTTTATCCTTACTACAATGGCCAGTACGGTGGTACTGAAACAGCCGAAGAAGACGGTGTTGCAGGTAACCCGCTCCTCCAACTTTCAAGCACTCACGGCTACTACAAGCAAATCAAGGTTTACGTCAACCCTTACGTTGAGGTTTCTTTCCTCAAGGACTTCAAGGTTCGCGCAAACTTCTACTACGACAAGTTCGAAAACAACCACAAGTGGCTCCCTGGCCCATATCTTGAACAAGTATCGTTCAACCGCGGTATTCCGTTGAACTCGGCTCCTACTGCCGACAACCTCGCAGGCTACACCTGCTACGACTGGACCAGCCGCGACCAGAGCTGGAAGACCAACGTCGTTGGTACCTACGCCCACTCGTTCGGCAAGCACGACGTAAGCGCACTCCTCGGTTATGAGGAATACCGCAAGTGGGGCGATGTATTCGATATCGCCAAGATGGGTATGTCGAGCATCGACCTTACCGACTGGAACGCTCTTACTAAGCCTAACTACATCAGCGGTAACTCATGGGAATATTCTTCACGTTCTCTCTTCGGTCGTGTAAACTATGCATACGACGGTCGTTACCTCTTCGAAGCCGACATCCGTTACGACGGTTCTTCACGCTTCTCTCCTGAATCTCGCTGGGGTGTATTCCCATCGTTCTCTGCAGGTTGGCGTATCTCTCAGGAATCGTTCATGAAAGATATCGACTGGCTCAGCAACTTGAAGCTCCGTGCATCTTGGGGTAAACTCGGTAACAACTCTATCGGCAACTACGAATGGCAGTCGCTCTATGGCACTGGCTTCATCTATGCATTCAACGGCAGCAAGACTCCTGGTTTGGCCATGACCAAATTCTCGAACGCATTCCTTGAATGGGAAGAAACAGCCGTTACCAACATCGGTGTTGACTTCGGCTTCCTCAAGAATCGCTTGAACGGTAGCTTGGAATTCTACTACAAGGACACCGACGGTATCCTCTATCGTCCTACTCTTCCTGAATCACTCAACCAGTTCACATCTCCTCTTATGAACCTCGCTGCTGTAAGCAACAAGGGTTTTGAACTCGGTCTTACTTGGGACGACCGCGCTGGTGACTTCACTTACCACGTAGGTGCAAACTTCTCGTACAATATCAACCGCGTTACTGAATACAAGGGTGAACTCATCCGCGAATGGCGTACCGACGAACAGGGCAACCGCTACTGGTACAGCAACATCGGTGAAGTTGCCAACGGTTGGGGCGAACGTATCGTAGAAGGCCACGAAATGAACGAATTCTACTATCGCAACCTCTATCGCGGTAATGCCGGCAATGTTTACGGTGCCGACGGTAAGGTTGATATCAACGCCGGTCCTAAGGACGGTATGATTCGTACCGAACGCGATATGGAATGGCTCCGCGCAATGGTTGACGCCGGTTACAAGTTCTATCCTGGCCAGAAAATCAGCAAGGACGCCATCTGGTATGGTGACCCAATCTTCGCTGACTACAACGGCGACGGTATCTATGGTGACGATAACGACCGCGACTTCCAAGGTGCTTCAAAAATGCCTAAGTTCTACTTCGGTTTGCAAGGTAGCGTAACCTGGAAAGACTTCGACCTCTCTATGTCATGGGCCGGTGCAGGTGGCAACAAGATCTGGTACAACTACAACACTATCAACTCTGTACGCGTTATCCACGGTTACGGTATCGGTAAGGACCTCGCTTACGACCACTACTTCTACGATCCAGAGAACCCGGACGACCCACGTACCAACATCACTTCGGAGAACCCACGTCTCCACGCAAACGGTGCTCCTCAATCAAATGCCGACAGCGAGAGAATCCTCAAGAGCGGTACTTACATGAAGCTTAAGAACCTTACCTTCGGTTACACAATTCCTTCGAAGTGGACCCGCAAGGCATTCATCGAAAGAGCTCGCGTTTACTTCTCGGGTGAAAACCTCTTCTGCATCTCTGCATTCCCGGGTCTTGACCCAGAAAGTATGAGCGACAACGGTTACTCACCAATCCGTTCTTACACTTTCGGTCTTAACGTAACTTTCTAACATCATTCGTAAAACAGCATTATGAAAAATAATATCATTAAATACGTAAAAGGTGCGACAAAAATCGTATCAGGTGCAATGTTCTGCGGCCTTCTGCTGTCAAGTTGCGTTGATATGGACCTCTCACCAAAGGATAGCCCGTCGGAAGCTTCAGTATGGAGCGACCCGACAATGGCAGAACAGGTTGTAACCGGTGTTTACAAAAACCTGAACCACATTCCAAACGACCCATACAACATGTGGATGGACCTCTTCACAGGCATGATGGACCGCGACGCCAACTGGAGCAACTTCGGTATCCTCTTCGGCCGTGAAACCACTTCGGGCGACACCCCTGTTTGGTTGTGGCACGATAACTACAAATTCATCATCCGTTGTAACGATGCCATCGAGAACCTTCCTAAGGTTCCTGGTATGGATGAAACAAAGGCAGCCCGCTTCATGGCTGAGCTCCGTGTGCTCCGTGCTCACTGGTATCTCCAGCTCGCTGCTCTCTACGGTGATGTTCCTTACTATGCCGACGCTATCAAGTCGGTTGACCAGGCTAAGGGTTCTAATACTCCTCGTACGGAAATCTGGAACAATGTTGTTAACGACGTAACTCTCGCTATCAACGAACCGGCTCTTCCTAACAAGATTGCCAAGGGCGATGCTAACTATGGACATATCACCAAGGGTGCTGCTTACTTCGTTCGTGGTAAGGCTTATCTCTGGCTCAAGGAATGGGCTAAGGCTGAAGCCGACTTCCGCAAGGTAGGTGAAATGGGTTACTCTCTGTTCAACGACGGTTCAGGCCAGGCTTACAAGAACCTCTTCAAGCTCGAAAACGAGCAGTGCGATGAAATGGTATTCTCAATCCAGTGTATCGCCGAAAATGGCTATTGCAACGCCAAGGAACGTGGTTTCGGTAGTCGTGCTACTTTCGTTAGCTCTTGGAACAACTACCTGCCTAACCCAACATTCGTTGAATCGTACGAAAACGCCGACGGTAGCAAGTTCAATTGGGCTGACTACATTCCTGAATGGGACAACCTCACAGCAAAGGAACGTCGCGTATTCTTCCTCCGCGATGGTCTTACCGAAGCTGAAATTGCTAAAGCAACTGAAGACGGTGCCAAGATGGACCTCTACTTGCCTAACGGCAACGAAGCTCGTATCAGAAAGGCTTATGATAACCGTGACCCACGTCTGAACCAGACTATCATCACTCCTTACGACACTTATCGTGGTGGTTGCGGAGGAATAGTTGGTGACTACACTCTCCGCTATCCTCTCCGCGCTAAGTGGAAAGATGGTGAAGCATTCGACCTTTTCACCGACACCCAGGCTATGTTCTACTACTTGTTCCGCAAATTCGTTACTGAAGGTGCAGAAAACAAGGACACCAAGGAAGCCAAGGGTAATGCAATCGACATGCCGGTTATCCGTTACGCTTACGTTCTCCTCGGTCTTGCCGAAGCTTTGAACGAACAGGGTAAGGTTAACGAAGCTGCCGAAGTTATCAACCAGATTCGTAACCGTGCAGGTGCTCAGCCACTCAACAGCAACGCTGCTACAACTGTTGCTGGTCAGGACGATATGCGCAAGCGTATCCAGAACGAGTATCACTGGGAAATGGTTGGTGAAGATGTTATCTACTTCGATATCCTCCGTTGGGGCACTTGGAAGGACGAAAAGTACTTCCAGTTCAACGCTGGTACAGCTGCTAACCCGGTTATGGAATACAACGGTCTCCGTCAGATGTGGGGCCAGGCTACTTACCACTATCTGTGGGGTGGCGACCACTACAACTTGTGGCCTATTCCTCTGAACGAAATTCAGATGAACCCGAACATTCAGCAAAATCCAGGTTGGTAATTTAGCCTGATTCTCTATATAGGCAGCCGGAAAAGGGCACCCGGCTGCCTTTTTTATTTTATTTTTTGTATATTTGTGTCGATATTAACTCTAATTTCTTAAAACAACCCAACTCATGACTAAACGCATTTCTTGTGTATCTATTCTGTTGTGCCTTGTCAGCTTCGCTGCTATTGCACTCACTCCTGCGGCCCCTAAGAAACATCGCGCGGCCGTTTCGGCTACCTACAGCAATCCGGTTATCCGCTATGGAGCGCCCGACCCAACTGCCATGCGCATGCCCGATGGCGCCTATTACCTTTACGCTACCGAGGACATCCGCAACGTCCCGGTGTTTAAATCTACCGACCTTGTTAACTGGGAGCGTGTGGGTATCTGCTTCACCGAAGAAACCCGTCCCGACTTTGAACCCG
>JAEDFO010000071.1 GCA_016292745.1 Muribaculaceae bacterium
ACAATACTTTAGCTTAATATTTGCGGGGTGGGGTGCGTGAGCATCCCCCTCTTTTTTTGTGCCTTTTGTGGAGCCGCTTGGAGGTTGTTGTTGTGGCGATGCCGCCAGGCGCTGTGGCAAGCCGCGAGGCGCCCTGCGCCAGCGTGCCGTAGGCAGCCCGTATGGGCTTGCTTCGCCTTAGTTGGGCTTCACCCTTGGCTCCTGGGCTGGCATCGCCCTTAGCTTTGAGGTGGCCGCTTCGGTGTGGCTGTGGTATGGGCGCAAAAAAAGGCGGCGAGCTGTCGCTCGTCGCCTTTTGCTTTTTGGGCTGCGCCCCGGCTTTATTTCTTTTCGGACTTCTTGGCACCGTAGCCGTAGCCATATCCGTATCCGTAACCGTATCGGCCATAGCCATAACCGTAGCCGTAGCCCACGCGGTGGAGGTCGATGCCGTTGAGCACCAGCGCCATGTTCTTCAGACGCTTATCCTGATAGATTTTCTCGATATCAGGAAGCTGACGGCGGTCGAGGCGTCCGGCGCGAACCACGAAGATGGTGATGTCGGCAATACGGTTAGCGATGGTGGCATCAGCGATGATTCCCATCGGCACATTGTCGGCGATAATCACATCGTAACGGGTGCGGAGCTCAGCGATAAGGCTGTCGAGGCGGCCATCCATGAGCAACTCTGCCGGATTGACCGGCTTCGGGCCCGCCATGATGATGTCAGGAGTCTTCCCCTCCTCGCCCTTGTGGATGATTTCGTCGACGGTTATCGACGCATCGTGCAGGTAGTTGCTGATACCGCGGTGGCGGTGACCCTCGAAGAGGTTGCTCATTGTGTGCTTACGCAGGTCGAGGTCGAGGATAATCACGCGCTTGTGAGCGTAGATGTAGCTCTGGGCCAGGTTTCGCGCGATGAACGTCTTTCCGGCGCCCTCGTTGAACGAAGTGAAAGTGATAACCTGCTTGTCGGCCGCCTCCTTCTTAATCCACGACAGATTGTCGCAAATCATACGCATGGCCTCAGCCACAGGGCGTGTGCGGTCGCTGGTAGAATCGTCGTCGGCCTCGTCGTCGGATGATTTACGCTTTTTCGAACGCTCGAGCGGTACTTCGCCGAGGAATGGCACGCTGACAGCGCCCTGCACATCCTTACGCGAGTGGACGCGAGTGTCCATGAACAGAATCATTAGGAACACCACGCCCGGGATGGCGATGCCCACGAGAATACCGAGCAGGAGAATGCGGTTGCGAGAAGGCGCGATGGGCGAAGTAGGGCCATCGGTGGTATCGATAATTCGGGCGTTGTTGTCGGCCATAGCCTGCGAGAGCGCGTTCTCCTCGCGGCGGTTGAGGAGGAAGAGATATAGCGACTCCTTGATTTTCTGCTGACGCTCGATAGAGAGCATCTGGCGCTCCTTTGTCGGGATTGACGACACACGAGCCTGAGCGCGCATCTCCTGGCTCTGGGCGTCGGAGCGGCGCACATTGAGGTTGACAATCATATTGTCGACAGCGCGGATTATGCTCTGCTTCATCGAATGGAGCGAATTGTTAAGCTCCTCGACGATAGGGTTTTGCTCGCTCGAATCGGCGATAAGCTTGTCGCGGCGAAGGCGAGCAGTGTTGTAGAGGCCAATTTGCGTCTCGATGTTCATGTCCTTGATGCCGGTGTTAGCCGGGAGGAGGTCGAGCTCACGGTTAGGGTCGGTAAGATACTCCTTAAGGTACTTTGCCAGACGGATTTGCGTCTCGAGCTCCACGGCATCGGCATTATACTTCTGCGACTCGGTCATGTATCGACCGGCAGTAGAGCCGATGTCGACAATCTGGTTCTCGCGCTTGAACGATTCGAGGTCCGACTCCACGCCACCGAGCTCCTTCTCGATGATAATGAGGCGCTCGTTGATAAAGTTGGCAGTGTTCACTGCCACCTGGTTTTTGTCGTTCACCGCATCCTCGTTGTAGACTGTGATTAGCATGTTAAGCACATCGTCGGCGCGCTCGGGCGAGCTGTCCTTAAGCGAAAGGGTGAGAATCGAAGCTTCGTCTTCTTCTTGTTGGATGCCCATCATACCTTGGTAGTAAGAAGCCATGTAGCTGAGCGGAAATTTGGTGACAAGGATACGAGTTCCTACCCACGTATCGTTGGAGTACATAGTAGGCGTCACCACCATTTTGCCGTACGGCGAAGCCACCGTGTCGTTGAGATTGACGGTCAGAGTCTTCTCGTTATCGTCCAGGAACGTCACTTCGGCCTGTTTCGGGCTTTTGAGCGTCACGTTGAGAGTGAAATAACTCTCAGGGAGTGCGTCGGGGAATCGGATGGCAAATGGAGCGCGATTGTAAAGCTCATTGTAACGGAACCCGTCCTTCAGCTTGTAGCTTATTTCGGCGTTTAGTCGGCTCACCACCTCACGCATAAGCGTCTTGGTGCGGAACTGGAGGATTTCGTTGGCCACATTAACCTTGTTGATGATATTGTCGTAACGGTCGAGGCCGGCAGCCGACGAAGTCTTGTTCGACGGGTCTTTGATGATAACCGTAGCCTGCCGGAAATACACCTTAGGAGTTCGGGCGTAGTGTAGCCACGCCAATCCACCGCAGATTATAACCGATAGGAGGAACCATTTCCATTTCGACAGCAGATACATCACCAGGTCGAGGAGGTTGATGCTTTGGCTGTCCTTGCTGATTGGATTGCTGTTCTGCATAAGTATTTAGTTGAGAAAAGTAATTTACGGGAATTATTTGCGAGTGGCCCAGATAACCGAGCAAGTGGCAGTAACGAGCGAGAAGAACCCGGTTATCCATTGCCAAGCCTTCTCGTTGTTGTCGCGCTTGCGGTATTTTGGCTCGACGTAAACGATGTCGTTCTGTTGGAGGTAGAATGCCGGCGAATAGAAAAGCTTACTGCTACGCAGGTCGTGCATATACACCTTTCGCTCGTTTCCCTCCTCGCGGATAACCGACACCTTGTCGACACAAGCGTTAGTGGCGAGGTCACCGGCGTTGGCGATTGCCTCGAGCAGGGTGATACGGTCGCCCTTTACGCTGAAGGTGCCGTTGTGTCCAACAGCTCCGAGCACGGTGTACTTGAAGTTGAGGAACTCAACTGCCACGATAGGGTCCTTGATGTAGTTACCCTCGATAATGAGGTCTCTGATTTCGGTAGTTAGTTGGCTCACCGTAAGCCCCTCGACGTGGATGCTGCCAAGGATAGGGAAGTTGATGTTGCCGTTGATATCGACTCGATATCCCTGCTGGCGCATGTCGAGAGCTGCATCGCCAGATTGAGTGATTTCGCCATTGGAAGAAACCTTTATGGCACCGGTCTGCACGTTAAACGGCAGCGCCAGTTCGGGCTGCTTGCAAGTGACGGTAATGCTCAGACGGTCGTCGCGATGAATCAGCGCTTCGTGCTTGTTATCGAACGGGTAGCTTTGCCCGGCATTCATGTCCTGAAGATATACAAAATCCTTCTTGCCACTGCATGAGGCAAGAGTGAGGAAAATCACCGCAAAAATCAATGCGGAATTCAAATGGTTTCTCATCATTCTTAGTTTTATTCGATTTATTATTTTTTTTCCTGATTAATCATTAGCAACCAGTGCCTTATGGCACACTTCAGCCGCCTCAGTCTCGGGACGGCATCGCATTACACCCACCTTCAGTCGTTCGGCTATTGCCGCTACGGTGTCGGCCATTGCATCTGCCAACTGTTGCGACGAGCGGATTGCCGAACATCCGGGCAGCAGCGCCACAAACGCCTCGACATCGTGCTTCGGCACAAACGTGTTGCAGCTGTGCTGCTCGAGCCTGACAACGGCAGCCAATGGAAGACTCACGTTGCGGTAGCACGGCGTTTTGCCGCTCCACGGCGAGCCGTAGATTGTTGGTGTACCGTCGACAATTCGGATAATCGGGTTGTCGTCGTTCATCAGCTCGCATCCCTCGAATCGGCTTATCCACAGCCGAGCGTGGGTGCTTTTGCCGGTGCCGCTCGGTCCCATGAAAGCGTACGCCTTGCCGCCGAGCATCACCGCCGATGCGTGGACCGAAACCGCCTGGCGCCGCAGGATGGCTTGCGAGAAGGCGATGCGGAGCATCGAGGCGAAGATTACCGGCGCATAGATATCGTCGGCAACGATGTGTGCCGAAATAAGGGCAAACCGGCTGTCGGTGCGCATCGCATGGCGCGCTGCGCTGTCACGGAAACCCATCTCGACAAAATACCCGCCAGGCAAAGCGAAAAGGCGGGTGACGCCCATGTCGTTGTCTGACGTTTCGACCAAGGTCCCCTCGATTTCGACAGGCGAAGTTGATGCACTGAAGCGGAACAGCAACTCTTTGCCGACAACTTCAGACGGTGTCGTAGCAAACGAGGCAAACGACGGCAACATCGCATCAATGTCGAGATTGTCGTCGGCAGAGACCTCGAAAGTGAAATCGGCAACCGTAAAAAATCGCGTTATCATCGGAACTGTCCTATAAACAACGAAGATACAGTAAAAATCGCTTCGATAGGTGCATATTTGCAAGAAAATTTTGCCGCTCGGGCAAAATTTCCGGCAGTTTTGATTTTCCGGCGCAGTTCCGACTGGTTTCCGGGCTTTTGTGCCGTTTTTCGGTGATGACCGAAGTTGCCACCTTCCATTATGATGCGCAGCAGTGGCGCGGCGTCGGACAGTGGTGTGGAATATGGCTGTTCGTCGGCAGGAAGTCCGAGATGCTGCACCAGAAATGCGTGGAGCAGACGACTCCAGCGGTCAATGCCTGCAGCACGGTACACCTCAGCCATTTCTTTGATATCGGCGAGGTGGCTGTAGATGTGGCAGGCACGCGCCATATCGCATAGCTGCCGCAACCCAATTCCCGAGCCGATTGCGTGCTTCATAATGTGAGCGTTGAGCACCAGCAAATTGGTGGCCGGAGATGGAACAGTGATTGCTGTAGCCGGCTCCAGCGTTATCGGTTGGTTGATGTATCCGTTTTCAGCCGCGTATTGTGCAAGGAATCGCGCTGAGCTCGGGCGACAGAGGTCGACGATGCAGCGATGGTGCTCAACCTCGAATCCGCCAAAAGTGTAGCTTATGCTCCCATCGGGTTTCTTCTTGATTGTTGCTATCTGCGATTCGACAATTTTTGCAGCTTTTTCAAACTCCTCCTTTGTAGTGAAGAACAGGTCGATGTCGCCCGCCTGCCGCAATTCGGGGTGTTCGTACAGCCGAGCCACGCCTTGACCCTTTACGGTAATCGGTGTGAGACCTTGAGATTGAAATAGTTGAGATAACTGTATGTTTGCGGTGTCGATAGCATGGCTTGTCCGCTCCATGCGGTCTACTTCAGCCATCCATCGCATCATTACCTGCATTGGCGGCAGCATTTCATCTGGTAGATACTGCAAACCGCGATATGCGATGCCTGAAACTGTTTGGTTGCGTGCAATCTCGAAAATTCGCGACCAACTGTCATCCGATAGCGGAAGTGATGGCGGCTCCACAGCCGTTTCCCACAGGCCGGAGCGAACAAGCATAAACAACGCATTATGTTCGGCATCGATTTGCATTCGTCAGTCGGTTATAAGTCCGAATTTGCGCCATTCTCCAAGCTGCGCATCAACATCGGCCAACGCGCGTTGTGGCTCAACATCAAATTCGCAGCAGATGGCTTCGGCCAACTGCTGCGAAGTGAAATCGTGCCCCTCGGCTAGCTCCCACATTCGTGCGGCAGTGGCGTTAAGAGTGTACACATTTGTCAGATTTGCCGAACCTGTTGAGGCATCGACAATCATGTGGTTGCTGCCAATCTTGCGCAATTTCAGGTTGGCTTTTAGTTTCATGATTCTGAATTGTTAGAATTTCTTTCCCGTGAGAATCGAGACTGTGGTGAGATAAATAATCTTGATGTCGGTCCACATTGTCCGGTTGCGGCAGTAATCGAGGTCCATGCGCAGCCGTTCGAGCATCTTCTCCATGGTGTCGGTGTAGCCGTTGTAAAGCGTGGCATAGGAGAACAATCCGGGGCGCTGGAGATACAGAAGTTCGTAATTTGGATCGATTGCCATGATTTTTTCGACGAAATAGGGCCGTTCGGGCCGATAACCCACAATCGACATATCTCCGCGCAGCACGTTGATGAGTTGTGGCAGCTCGTCCAGATGGTGCTCGCGGAGGAATTTGCCCACCGAGGTAAGACGTTGGTCGTTTTCCGAGCATAGCGCGGGTTTGCCGTCGGCTTCGGCGCTTTCGCTCATCGACCGGAATTTACGGAGTGTGAACACTTTGCCGCGGTATCCCACGCGCTCTTGGTGGAATATTGCAGCACCGCCGTCTTCAATCTTGATGGCGATGTACGAGATGATGTACAGTGGCGAGAATACAATCATCCCCACCAGAGCCACAAGGATGTCGAACAATCGCTTGGCCACCAATGTTTTGGCGTCGGCGATGTCCGACCGACCCGCTACAGCCGCCGGGTCGCTGTTTTTCCTCACATTCATTTTTTTCTTTTCAGTTGGTTGCACTACATTTTCCATTATCATAGTATAATAAACAGTTTTCTATCATATGGTCGAGGGTAAACACCGAGCGGTAGCGCTCCAATGCTCCCTGTGAATATTGGTTATATGTTGTTTGGTCGCTTGTAACAGCCTTTATGGCATCGGCGAGTGCTTTGGGGTCTCTGGGGTCGACGTTGAGCCCCGATTTGCCGTGCTGGTTCACCCACGACACACCGCTGCCGGGAATGCGTGTGGCCACAATGGGCCGTCCGCACGACATGGCCTCGATTTGCACTATGCCGAAGGCTTCGGTGCGCTGCACCGACGGCAGGCAGAAGAGGGTGCACGCCTCGTAGTAGTTGGGCAGGTCGTCATCGCTCACGTAGCCGAGCAGTTTCACCTTGTCGGCAACGCCGTTTTCGGCTATTTCGCGCTGCAGCTCGTCGTGGAGCATTCCGCAACCGCCAATCAGCACCACACAGTCGTCGCCGAGGTATTTGGCGGCGCGCACCAGATATTTGAATCCCTTATATGGCACCAGTCGGCCAAGCGAGAACACGATTTTCTTGCCCGGATATTGCGCCCTGATTTCGGCTGCCTTGGCGGCATCGGGCACTATGGGCGCCACTCCGATGGGCAGGCAGCGCGTCTTGTGGCGCACTTCCTTAAGGTGTGGCGATTCGGCGAGATACACCGGCGATGTGCCCACAATCAGGTCGGCGCGGCGCAGCATCCAATTCTGAAGCGGAGCATACAGCTTCAGCAGCCGGCGCTGTTTCACTATGTCGCTGTGCCAATGCAGCACCACGCGCCCTTTGTAGCCCGAGCACATCAGTGCCAGGCAGGCAGCCGGGTCGGGATGGTGAATGTGCACAATGTCGTAGTTGGCGGCGATACGGCGCATAGTGGCCACCAGGCTGGGCGAAATCATGGTGGCAGCCACCTTGGCAAGCGCCCGGCAAGCGATAACCCGTGCTCGCGGAGCCACATCGATGGTGCGGCTGCTCCCCGACGAGGCGGCGCACAGCATATCGCACTCCACGCCTCGCTCGGCAAGCCCAAGCATCAAGTCATACATCACCTTTTCCACTCCGCCCACGATGGGATAGAATTTTCCAACTTGCAGTATTTTCATAATTTGGCTATGTGTGTTGTGTCGGCTATTTGCGGGCCAGAAGCTCGTCGTATAGCTGCAGATAATCGATGTATCGTTCGTTTTTGTCGAAATTATGTTCGGCATAGGCGCGGCAGCGTGGCGCATACCATTCTTTCCCTTGACTGCGTATGGAGGCCACGGCTTTTGCGAGGCCGTCGATGTCGCCTTGCTCCACCACCCGGCCTGTGTCGGCTGTCACCGATTCTATGCTGCCGCCGGTGCGGTAGGTCACCACGGGGGTGCCGCACGCAATGGCTTCGAGGTTCACCGTGGGGTAGTTGTCCTGCCAGGTGGCGTTGACGAATACGTCGGCGGCCGAGTACAGTTGTGCCAGCTCTCCGATGTTGTCGGTGCGGCGAATTGCTATCACGCCGTCGGGCAGGCGGCGGGCGATGGTGTCGTCGATGCCCACCAGCACCATCACTTCGTCGGCTTTCAGTTGCCGATGCAGGGCGATGAGGTCGTCGAGCCCTTTCTCGCGGCTCCAAATGCCGGCCACGCCCAGCACTATGTGGCGCTCGCCGATGCCGTATTTGCTGCGGATGCTGCTGTCGGTGCTTGGCTTGAACACGCTCAGGTCGATGCCGTTGTGGATGGTGCGATAGTCGAAGTCAGCGAGCATCGAGCGGCTCATCTCGCCGCGCATCCAGTTGGACACGGTCACTATGGTCATCCGCTCTTTCGGTATCGAGCAGAATGCGGCGCGCTTGTCGGCCCAGTTGCGGTGCGAGCGGTCGATGAGCCAGCTGCGCGGAAATTCGCTGCGTTGCGGGCAGTGGCCGCATCCTGTCTGCCAGCGGTTGCAGCCGGCGTAGGAATAGTGGTAGCAATGTCCGGTATATAGCCAGCAGTCGTGCACGGTCCACACTATTTGCACATTTTGTTCCTTAAGATATCCGAAAAGTTCTTGATAGTTAAGGAAATAGCCGTGGATGTTGTGGATGTGGACAATGTCGGGCCCAATTTCGTCGATTTTCTTGATAAACTGCAGTGTGGCATGCTTCGATGCGAGGCCATGGCGGTCGGCGAGGCGTGTGGCGAGGCCGTGCAGCGCTACATCGAGCCGATTCCCGACGGGTACGAGCGTCGAACGGCATGGCTTGATGCCGTCGCGCCCATAGCTGTAGGCTATGTAGCTTTCCCAGCCGTGTTCCATCGCCAACTCTCCGATTTCCTGCATTATGCGGCCGGTGGAGGTTGACATCCTAATCACGGGGTTTATTTGTAGGAGCCTCATCTTTTTTCGGATAGCGGACTGTGATGTCTCTGGCAGTCCTATGGATTTCTTTATTTGGATGGCGGACTGTGATGATGTCTCTGACAGTCCTTTGGATTTCTTTATTCGGATGGCGGACTGTGATGTCTCTCTCAGTCCTTTGCGATAAAACTATCGGTTTGCGGCGAGGCGTTCGAAGAGCTCGCGCCATTGCGCCATCACTCGTTCTTCGCTATAGCGCTCGCTCACTTTGCGGGCTTCGGCGCTCATCGAGCGGCGCAGTGCATCGTCGCTCATCAGCGTCAGCATGGCGTCGGCAAGGGCTTCGATGTTTCCTTCTTCCACCACTATGCCGTTCCGTCCGTTGTCTATTATGTCGCGAGGACCGCATCGGTAGCCGAATGTCACCACCGGCAGACCGCATCCCATGGCTTCAATCATCACCATCGGGAAGCCTTCGTAGTTCGAACTCATGGCGAGCATGCCGCTGCGGGCATATTCGGCGGCAATCTGCTTGGTGGGTGGGTTCACGGCGGCCGAGGCGCTCAGTCCGGCGGCTTCTATCTTGCCCACGAGCATGTCGTGCCATTCGCCTTGCCCGAATATGTCCAGACGCCAGTCGGCGGCGTCGGCGTGGCGCTTAACCAGTGCCCATGCATCGATAAGGCGGTCGAATCCTTTCTGGTAGTCGAGCCGGCCGACGGCTATCACCCTGTGCGCCGATGCGTCGGCCGATGCACCCATCGGCACCACTGCGTTGCCAATCACGCTGATGTTGGGCAGATTGCCCCAATATCCGCGGTCCTCTTCGGTGAGCACCACCAGACTATCGAAGCGACGCACCAGCCGCTCGTCGGTGCGGGTGCGCCAGCGGTCGATGAGGCCGAGCAGCCCGTGGCGGCCATATTGCAGGCGGAAGAATTTGCAGAGGTGCAGCTCGAGCACTTTGCGGCTGCCGTCGGCTATCGAGGGGATGAAGCTCGATTCCGATGGGAAGAGCGACACCACTATGTCGGCACGCTCGCGCATCAGCAACTCGGTCAGGCGGCGGCGATGCACTTGGCGTCGTCGCAGATAGCCCGCTATCTTCAGCAGCGGATGCTTTGAGTTGTCGTCGCTGTAATTTATGTCGAGGTCCTGCATCGTCACTCCATCGGGCAGGGGGTAGAAGGTGGGGCGGTGGTGCTGGTCGGTGGTCACCACTTTCACCTCCCAGTCGGTATGGCTCTTAATCCACGCGATTTTGTTAAGCATCACGCGTTCCATCCCGCCGGGATT
>JAEDFO010000072.1 GCA_016292745.1 Muribaculaceae bacterium
CCATCCTTCAGTCATTGCAACTAAATCTGTTCTCGGTAAGCTATCAGTACAGTATAAAATATAATTTAGTTCAATTATATTATCATCATTTAATGGGAAGTAAGGTTTTAAATTCTCAGCCCATTTATTATTACTAAATTTTTTCAAACTATTGAAGAAATCAATATCTGAGGATATTTTATCACATGTCCATGTTTGAGCTGAAACTGAGTAATAATTCAGTAGCAAACTTATGATTATTATAAAAGTTTTTTTCATTTCAATTTTTATTAATGATTTGGTCTTTATAAAGTATTGTATTAAGATTGTCAGTTTGAATCAAAAGGCATTCTTGTCGCCACGGATAGCGTTGATGATGGTTTTGATAATAATCTTGATGTCGAGCATGAAGTTCCAATTCTCGGCATACCACACATCGTATTCCACACGTTTCTGCATCTGCCAGAGTTCCTTTGTCTCGCCGCGGAAGCCGTTAACCTGAGCCCATCCGGTGATGCCTGGCTTGATGATGTGTCGCAGCATATATTTGTCGATGAGTGCACTGTAGTCTTCGGTTTGCTTCACCATGTGCGGCCGCGGGCCCACAATCGACATTTCGCCCTTCAGCACGTTGTAGAATTGAGGCAATTCGTCGATATTGGTCTTGCGCAGGATGTTCCCAATCTTGGTTTTGCGCGGATCGTTCTTGCTAGCTTGTTTGTTGTCGCTGTCGTTGTTAACCTTCATGGTGCGGAACTTATAGCACACAAATTCCTTGCCGCGATAGCCAGTGCGGCGTTGCTTGAAGAATACAGGACCTGGCGACGACATCTTGATGGCAATGGCTACAGGAATGAATATCACCGGCGATATGATTAGGAACGTGAGCGAGAACAAGATGTCGAAAACTCTCTTAATCAGCTTGTTGATAGTGCGGTTGAGAGGGTTGGGGCGGACCGATAGCGCTGGGACGTTTCCGATTTCGTTGAGTTCGAACCGGCGTATGAGCTTTGAACCCAGCTGAGGCACAAAGTAGAAGTCGACAGCATTGCATTCGGCGATGTTTATAAGACGCTCTATGATGTTCTGGTCGTCGTCGGCAATGGTACAGTACATTTCATCAATAGGGTTTTCCTTGACGAACTGTTCCACATCGTTGATGGTGCCTTTGTAGTCTTTTACCGACTTGGCATACTTCTTGTCGTCGAAAAATCCCATCAGGCGATATCCGTAACCGGCGTCGGTGAGCATCTCTTCGAGCAGTTCAATGCCTGTCTTGCCGCTACCTATGATAATCACACGCTTGAAGTTGAAACCGTGGGCACGGTAAAGTTTCACAGCCTGGCGCGATGCCAGCCACCACACGCTCAGCAGAATGTAGAACGTAGAGAAGTAGAATACAATGGGGAGCGTGTCGATTTCGGGCGTGTCGGCCACCCACAGAAATGCCAGAAACAGCGCAATGTCGGTGGCAAGTACACGCAATGCTATCAGTGCTATCTTGTCGGCATACACGATGCGGCGCTCGTGGATGTCGTTGTTAAGCAGGATGGCTATAAGATAGGATATGTTGAGAATGACGAGTACCTTCAGGTTGTAAAGGCCCGGTGTGCCGAACTTTGTGAGAAACATCACCAGAAACAGTGTGTTGAGCAGCACAAAGTCAACGCAAGTTATAGCGAATTTCACGAATCGTCCGTAACGTCCCTTTTTCATCATCTCAGTTCTTTCGCAAAATTACATAGGCACTTTCTGATGTGCCTATGTAATTGATATTGGGGTAAATTAAATTGCTTGGTCAAGCAGGCTGTTGGGCCTTAGTCTTCCTGAAGCTTTGAGTCGATGACTTCAATTTTCTTTTCAATCAGGCTAAGTTCTTCTCTAATGTTTGCAATCTTCTTTTCCATTTCCTTCAGAATCGAGTTGCCCGATTTTGATTTGGCGGTGAAGAAGAGCATGTTGTTTTCGAAGGTTTTCAGCTCGTTTTGCTTCTGCTCGTAGCGGCGCATAATCTTTTCGCGCTCGCGAAGCAGCTTGTTGCTGTCGCCGCCAAGCTGTTCAACCGAAGTCTCGTAGCTTGAAATCTTGGCCTTGACTTCGCGGATGTCGAATTTGTCGTAGGCCTTCTTCACGGCGTCCTGATATTCGTTGTATATGGCATCCTTCTCTTTGTAAGGCACGTGTCCTATACCGCGCCAGCTGTTCATCAGTTCGCGCACTGTTGCAGCTGGGTTCTCAGGAGCTTCAGCGGCAAGTAGTTCGTTGAGCTTGGCAATTATCTCCTTCTTTGCCTCGAGGTTGGCGTGCTCCTCCTTATGGATGCTTGAAGTCTGCTTTTCTTTCTGTTCGAAGAAGTAGTCGCAAGCCGAAATGAAGCGTTTCCACACAGCGTCGCTGTGGCGTTTGGCTACCGAGCCGATTGTTTTCCATTCCTTTTGGATGGCGATGAGTTCGTCGGAGGTCTTCTTCCAGTCGGTGCTGTCTTTCAATGCTTCGGCCTTCTCGCACAGTGCAATTTTCTTTTGAAGGTTCGACGTGGCTTCTTCCTTCATGCTCTTGAAATATTCGGCCTTGCGGGCGAAGAATTCGTCGCAGGTCTTGCGGAAGCGGGCAAACAGTTCAACGTTCACCTTACGTGGAGCGAATCCAAGTTTCTTCCATTCTTCCTGGAGGGCCTTGATTTCTTCGGTGGCCTTATCCCAGGCAGCGTAGCTTTTCAGAGTGGCCATGTCAATTGCCTCAAGACGTTCGCACAGTGCAGTCTTGGCTGCTTCGTTTTCTTTCTCCTTTTCTTTTCTTGATTCGAAGAAGGTTTGGTATTTCTTGTTGATGGCAGTTGATGCTGCCTTGAAGCGTTGCCAAATCGCTTCACGGATTTCGGGCGATACCGGACCGGTTTCGCGCCATTGTTCGTGCAGTTCCTGAAGCTTCTTGAAAGCGTTTACAATGTCGTTGTCGGTATCGAGTGCTTCGGCAAGTGTGCACAGGTCTTCTTTCACTTCAAGGTTTTTCTTGAAGTCGTAGTCGCGAAGGTCCTTGTTGATTTTCAGACGATCGTAGAAACTTTCGGTTACCAGCTGATACGATTTCCACAACTGTGTGACGTTTTCGGCTGGCACATCGCCAATGGCCTTGAATTCCTGTTGCAATTGCTGGAAATGGTTATATTGCTTGTTGATGTTGTCGGTGTCGGCAACGATAGCCTCCAGTTGATGCAGAATATCGTTCTTTTTGTCTAGGTTGGCCTGTTTAAGGGCTTCTACCTCAGCTATATGAAGTGCACGGCGTTCCTTGTACCTGGCATTGAGTTCCTTGAACTTCTCTTCGGCAGGGTCGGCTTCTGCTGCCGGCTCGTCGGTAGCTTCGCCTTCGGCTGGTGTTTCGTCTTTCTTCAGCGAGTAGAATGCCGATTTAAGCTGGGCAATCTTGTCCTTGACTTCGTCAACCGGACCTTCTACAGCCTGTTCCAGCTCTGCCAGAATCTCTTCTTTTGTCATTGCGCATGCCGGTGCTGCGGCTACGTCTTCTGTTGTCTTCTCGTTTGCCTCCGGTTCGGTTACTGTTGCTGAATCGGTGGTGTTTTGCGCCTCTGTTGTGGCGGCGTTCAAGGTTACGTCTGGGTTGGTGTTTTCACTAACTTCAGACACTTCATACGGTTCCATATTCCAATATTTTAGGTTTGCTGCAGCCCGATTTCCGGCGTTTAAGGTTTGTTGATATAGTGGTTTAAAGCCATCGTCGTGGTTGCAAATCTGTTCTACGCTTCAAATATAACACATTATTTCGTTTCTTCGCACATTTTCCCTCGGAAAATAATTGATGATTGTACGCAAATTTTGTTGTTTTTCGCTTTCGAGGGCACTTTCAGCCTGTTTCGGCCTATGCATTGGGGCCATAGTGCAACGTGATGCATCGGTTGGTGCAGAAAATCCGTTTTGCTGTTTCTTTGATGGCGGCCGGTGTGAGTTTGCGGTATTCGTCGATTTCGGTGTTTATCAGGTTCGCATCGCCGAGCATTGTGTAGTATGCCAGGTTAAATGCACGCTCGGTGCACGAGATAAGGTTGAGCAGCCGGTTGGTCTCCAGTTTGTTGACACACTTTTCAAGTTCGGCGCAGCTCACATCGACATTGGTCAGACTATCAAGTTCCTGACGTATTATATCCTCGCCCTCTTCGAACGACACACCCGAAAGCAGTCGACCGTTGACAATCAGCGCGCCAGGGTCGATACATCCTATGATGCTCGAGTCGATGGTGCTGAATCCACGCCCTTTGCCGGTTATATTGCTGTAAAAACGGCTTGAGCGTCCCGATGCCAGTATTTCGGTAAGCATGTCCACTGCCACATAGTCGGCATCGAATCGTCCTGGCATCATGAAGTATTTGTAGATGGCGTTGTGTGGCACATCACGGCGCTCGTTTACGGTTATCGATGAACCGGTGAGTTCATCGTAATCGTAGTGTGAGACTTTTCGCTCGCGAGGCTTGATGTGTCCGAAATATTTCTCTACCAGTTTCACGAGGCTGTCGAAATCGATGTCGCCCACCACCGACAGCACAGCGTTCGATGGTGTGTAGAAGTCATTGAAGAATTTGTCGGCCAGTTCCTGACTCACATCGGCAATGTGTTGCGGAGTGGCACCGATTGTTGGCCATCGATAGGTGTGATGCTTGAATGCATTGTTCCGCATGATGTGGGGCACATCTCCGTAGGGTTTGTTGAGGCATCGTTCCTTGAATTCCTCAATTACCACATTGCGTTGCACCTCGAGGCTTTTGGCCGGGAAGTGCGTCATGGCCATGCGGTCGGCTTCGAGCCACAGCGCGGTCTCGATGTTTTGAATCGGCACTTCGTCGTAGTAGTTTGTAAAGTCGGTGTCGGTCCATGCATTGCTGTTTCCTCCGGCGCTTTGCAGAATGCCGTCGAAGTCGGGAATTGTTGGTGTGCCGCCGAACATCAGGTGCTCAAACAGGTGAGCCATACCGGTGTGTTGTGGCTCTTCATCGCGCGAACCCACTTTATATAGAACATTCACGACCGCAAATCTTGTGTTGCGGTCGTGGTTGTGTACCAGTCTTAGGCCGTTGGCCAATGTATAGGTTTGCGCAGATATCATTAATCTATAATGCTTGCCTTGATAATCTTGATGTCGTCGGTAGGACGGTCGTTGCGGTCGGTGGCAACTTTCTGAATTTTCTCCACCACGTCCATGCCCTCTGTTACCTCGCCAAACACGGTATATTCGCCGTCGAGGTGCGGTGTGCCACCCACTGTGCTGTAGGCTTTCACTTGTTCGTCGGTGAATTTTATTGGTGCCTTAGCATATTCAGCTTCAACCGAGTCGATAAGTTGCTGGCGCAAAGCTTCCATGCCGGCTGTGTCCTTGGCAATTTGCATCTTCATCAGTTCTTTTCGGTGTGGTGCAGCCAGTTGCATGAACAGGTTTTGCTTGAAGCGGTATTCGCGCTGTTTGGCCATTTTGTCGAGAGCTTGTGCATCGTACACCTTTCCGGTAACGATGTAGAACTGTGAGCCGCTCGATGCGCGTTCCGGGTTGGTCTGGTCGCCCTGTCGGGCTGCAGCCAGGGCTCCGTAGTGGTGGAAATGTTTCGGATATACAAATTCGGCGGGCACCTTATATCCTGGGTCACCGCCGCCGAGCATTTGGCCGGCTTTAGCGGTCTTGGAGTCGCCGTCACCGCCTTGAACCATAAATTCGTTTATCACACGATGAAACAGTGTTCCGTCGTAATAACCCTCCTTCACCAGCTTTATGAAGTTGTCGCGGTGTAGTGGGGTGTCATCGTAGAGCAGCAGGGTGATGTTTCCCATGCTGGTTTCAAATTTAATATGAGTAGGATGGTCCATTTTGTTTTTGTCAGAATTTTTTGAAGGGCAAAGTGAGAAGCCGGCGAAGGCAATCACCAGTGCCAGAAGTGTAAGAGTTATGTATCGCATGTAACGTTAATATTAAATTCCGATAGGGAATATTCGCTTGTATATGCGGCGGAAATTGTCGTCAGCAGCATTGAGTTCTTCGGCGTGCTCCTTGTAGTCGGCGCCCCAAATCGAAGCCAGAAGGTCGGCAATGTATTTGTGCTCGCGGTCGGTAACGATAGCGGCCTTGATGAGTCGGTCGATGTGTTCGGCAAACTTAGCTGCGTCGATAGCGTGCAGGTATCGGGCAGTGCTCACTATAAACTGGCCGCTATGGTCGCAATGAATCATGTTGTCCACCAATTGGTTAAGGTCGTCGACGGTAATTGAGTCGATATGGTTGGCGATATATTCGTAAGTCATCAGGCCATTGGCGTCGTTGCCAAGTTCTTTTAATGCTTCAGGTTCCATCAAATGTAGATTTTCGTTTTATGGTGCAAAGATAGTGCAAGGTGAGTGCAATGGCAAGCGAAAAACGTCAGTTTTTCAGATTGGCATAGCCGAACCACCGCCAATCTTATCCAAAGATAGTGCAAGGTGAGTGCAATGGCAAGCGAAAAACGTCAGTTTTTCAGATTGGCATAGCCGAACCGCCGCCGGAATCGCAAAAATATAGATTAATGTCGCTTGTTTTCCACAAAAATGGTTATCTTTACGATTGAAGGCCGTAAGGCTATGTTGAACCTTATAATTTGTGCAATTATGGACGATGCTAAATTTGTTATTACTGTTGGCCGTCAGTTTGGTAGTGGTGGCCGCGAAGTGGGCAGGTATATAGCCGATAAGTTAGGCGTAGCTTATTACGATAAGGAACTTTTGGCCGAGGCATCGAAGGACAGTGGCGTGTGTGCCGAGTTTTTCGAACGTGCCGACGAGCGTTCGCCTTCGTTTTTCGATAATCTGTTCTCGTTCAATCCGGGCTACACCATATCGCCGATTATGGGCACTCAGTCGCCTATATCGCCCGACAATATCTATGCCATGCAGTGCAAGGTAATCATGCAACTGGCCAAAGAGCGTTCTTGTGTCATTGTGGGTCGCAGTGCCGATTATGTGCTTCGCAATCATCCGTGCTGCATCAATGTGTTTCTGCATGCCTCCATTCAGTCGAGGGTGCGACGTATAATGAGCCGTCGCGATTGTGGCTCCGAGGAGGAGGCTGCTGCCATTGCACGCAAGAAGGACAAGCTACGCGCCAATTTCTATAACTATTACACCGAGAAGGTGTGGGGCAGTGCCGCATCCTACGATTTGTCGGTCGATACCACTCACTTGTCGGTCGAGGAGGTTGGCGACCTGATTATTGAATATTGCAAGATGCGCTTCCAGGAAGCATTTGAATAATCATAGCAATGGCTGCCTTCGATGCTTTTTCTCAAGGGCAGCCATTGGTGTATTGTCTCTGAACCGATATATTATTCAAATGTAATGGTTTCGGGCTTTTCAGCCTTGGAGGCTGATTGCTCAGCAGTAGATTGTCGAAGTGAGTTTCGGTGGTCGATAATCTTCTGACACACCACTTTTGCTATGAAGTTCAGCGACGATGCCACCATTGCTATTCCAGTAATCAGCACCACCACGCTTTGAATCTCCTTAACCGACGATGCCAGAATCACAACTCCGGCAATTGTTGTTGCTGTAGGCATAATGTAGAGCCACAGCGAGTATCGGTAAGTGCTGCTGCTTCTGATTAATGCTACAATGTGGGCTATACCCCACAGTACCATCAGCGCTGCCAGCAGATAAGTGAGAAATCCTATGAAGAATGTCGGGATGCTTAACAGTAGCGCACCGATACAGAGCGAGCCAATGGCGCTCACCAGTCCAGCCGTGGAATAGTATGCCGGAAGCCCTTTCTTGCGATAGTATAAGGTCCCGATTATTGAATACACCGATGGAATGATGAAGGCAATGCCTATCAGCATCACCATATATTCCATTAGGCGAATCTCGTTATGCATGGCTATAAGTGCCACACCCAGCGCCAGCACTACAAGGCTGTTGAATATTTGTCCGAATGTTCTGTTCATCGTCTTTCTTTGTTTTATTTTTCGACCACCGTTTGTCTTAAAGGTTTAAGGGAATGTCGATGGCTTCGATGGTTTGTAAATCAACGTCAGTAATCTCGTTTTTGTTCGCCAGTCGCGATGCCTGGTTTTCGATTGTGCGCTCAAACACGTTTCTGGCAAATCGGGCATTGCCGAAATTCTTTGTCTTGGTGGCAACTGCGTTGGCAAACAACTGTGCCAATGCGGCGTTCGCCTCTGGTTTCATAGTATATTCAAACTTGCTTAGGCGCATGTCGAAAATCTTCATCAGCTCGTCTGCCGAATAGTCGTCGAAATGAATGTATCGGGTGAATCGCGATTGCAGACCGGGGTTCGAGTCGATGAACTGCTGCATCTCGTCGCCATATCCGGCCAGAATAACCACCAGACGGTCGCGGTCGTCTTCCATTCGTTTCAGCAGTGTGGCGATGGCTTCAAGTCCGAAATCGTTTTTATCGCCTTGCACCAGCGAGTAGGCCTCGTCGATAAACAGCACTCCGTCGAGTGCCTTGTCGATTATCTTATTGGTTTTCACGGCCGTTTGCCCTACATATTCAGCCACAAGACCCGAGCGGTCGGTTTCCACCAGATGCCCTTTTCGCAAGATTCCCAGCTCGCAGTATATTTCGGCCACAATTCGAGCCACAGTGGTCTTGCCGGTGCCTGGTGAGCCGGTAAACACGCAGTGATATGATATCGGAGTGGTGCTCAGTTTTTTCTCGGCTCTCAGTTTCTGAACCTTTACATAATTTGTAAGCCTTACAATTTCCTCTTTTGCCGATTGCAGCCCTATGAGTTCCATCAGCTGCTTCTCGGCTTCACCGTCGCTCTTGGCTTTTTCGTTGCCTGTATCGTTCCCTTCCGGCTTTTCGCTTGAGAAGCTCATTATATGCTTCAGCCATTCGCTTTCTTTCTCGGTCACTACATTGTCAACTTTGGCGACAAGCGACAGGAATCGGTAAAGCAGCACAACATATTTGTTCACCAGGTCTTCGTCGGCATCTCGGCTGCGGGCCAGCTCTACCACAAACGACTGGTCCTCGGGGAACGAGCTCTCAAAATGGTTGGCAAATGCATCGACAATCCGTGTAACCTTTTCGATGCCGCCATCTTCCATCTTTTGCTTGTCGTATATATACTCTCGGGCATTGAGGTCGGTTAGCAGCAATGCATACATGGCCAACGCATTTCCCTCGTTGGTGTGCAGGTCGATGCTGTAGCCTATTTGCTTGTAGCTTTGGATAACATCGACAAGCGTCAGCATTCCCAATCGCGGACTGACGGTAAATCGCAGTTCGTCGGCCTCCCGAAGTTGTTCGTCATAGTGCTCGAGCATCTCTTTAATCTGCGGGTCCTTGTTCATCAATTGGATGTGCTTATACAGTGCATATGCGCTGCGGGCTATGGCTGCGTAATTATCCGGGTCAACCATTCCTTTGCTGCCTGTATTTTCTGATTCTTCCTTCTCCTTTTTGTTTAATGCTTGTATTTGGGTGATAATGATTATGAGTAACCAGCAAGCACCGACAAATATCATGCATGCGCCGAAGAAGGTGTTTTCACCGCCAACGGTTTTTATTCCGAACCACAAAATTGCGCTCGACAATGCCGTTTGCAGACATCCACCCGACGATTCTTTCTTTTTAGCCATGAAGTCCTGTTTTAAATGTGTTGTTCTTTAGGTTTCGGTCAACTTTCATCCTCAACAATCACAAAGTTAGTAATTATTAAATATTATAGTAGCGAAAATCGCCTTTTCAACAAAAAAAGTGAATCGGTGGCGGACAGCAGAGTGGCGGTTTTCGCGATTTTTTGTGTTTGGGCGCGATTAC
>JAEDFO010000073.1 GCA_016292745.1 Muribaculaceae bacterium
AATGGAATTACAAACAAATAATTGCTTGATACAATGAAACGAATACTTCTATTGGCAACAATCTTTACCGTGACATCGTGGCTATGCGCCCAGAACAACAGCATGGCAAAAGTGTATTTATACAACACCGACCCCAGCGGCGGAATGCGGATAGCCGCTACGAATACCAACGGTAATCTTGACGAAATCGGGCAAATCTTTTCGTCGGACTATGGTCCTTGGGGCTCGGGCAAGAAAATGTATGCGCCATCAGTTACTCGGTTGGCCAATGGCCGAACGGTGGCTGTGTTTCAGGTTGACGAGACATCGCCATGCTTTGCAGTCACCTGTTCCGACGATATGCACACTTGGCGTCCGCAAGATTATCCTCGGATGTCGGTCGGTGGATGCTTTGCTCCCATAGTTGAACCTCGAAATGGTGGTGGCGTCACTGTATACTTCAAGACAAAGGATGGCAAAGTGCGCATGACTTATTCCGACGCCGATATCCGTCATTTCTCGCCCGATGTTGAGGTATCTGCTACCAATTACGTGCCGACGCCTGCCGTTTCGGCTGAAATTGGAGGTAAAGCTACTAACGGAATATGGATTGACATTCCCGAGGCTCAACTTACGGAACTCCGCGATTATTTCAACTTACAGCAAGAGAATGCACAGCGCTGGCGCGAATCGCTCGCCGATGACAATTCTACGCTACTGCCACAATTACCAAAAACTGCCAAGGCGTTGCTAAGAATCGACATCAACGACACCAAACCTATAAGCGACAAGCTCATTGGAGTGTTTTTCGAAGACATAAGCTATGCTGCCGATGGTGGACTGTATGCCGAACTGGTACAGAACCGCGATTTCGAGTATTCGTCGCGCGACCGGCGCGAATGGAACAGTTCCACAGCTTGGAGTGTCGATGGCTGCACCACACTGCTGATTGCCACCGATAAGCCGTTGAGTGCCAACAATCCTCACTATGCAATTCTTAACGGAAAAGCACTAACCAACACCGGCTGGGACGGAACGGTGGTGAATGAGGGAGATGTTTTCAACTTCAGCATCTTCGTAAACAACATCAGCCGAAAGGCCAACTCGCTGAAAGTGGAACTTGTGGCCGACGGACGCACCATAGCTTCCACATCGCTTAAACTCGACAAAAAGGATGGCTGGAAACAATTGGAAGCATCGATGAAAGCCTGTGGTAGCGCCACAAACGCGCAGCTGCGCATCACACCCACGAAAAAGGGCCGACTTGCCATCGATATGGTGAGCCTCTTTCCCGAAAACACTTTCATGCATCGCAAAAACGGACTGCGGGCCGATATGGCGCAAGCCATTGCCGACCTGAAGCCTAAGTTTATCCGTTTTCCAGGAGGATGCATGAGCCACGGCCAAGGGCTCGACAACATTTACCACTGGCACCACACCGTGGGCGAACTCTACGACCGCGTCCCCGACCGAAACATTTGGGGATACCATCAAACCCGCGGACTCGGATTCTTCGAATACTTCCAGTTCTGCGAGGATATCGGCGCCGAGCCGCTGCCGGTGCTTGCAGCCGGTGTGCCTTGCCAGAATTCCGAGCCCGACGCATCGGGTTATGCCGGACAGCAAGGTGGCATCGACATGAACGACATGCCTGCCTACATACAGGAATTCCTCGACCTCATTGAATGGGCCAACGGCGACCCGGCGACAAGCCGCTGGGCACGAATGCGAGCCGATGCCGGTCACCCTCAGCCTTTCAACCTTAAATATATTGGTGTGGGCAATGAAGACTTGATTTCTACAGTATTTGAGGAACGATGCCTCATGATTGCCAAAGCCATAAAGGAGCGTTATCCTGAAATTGAAATCTGTGGCACGGCCGGTCCGTTCCATGCTCCGTCGTCCGATTATATTGAGGGCTGGCGATTTGCTAACGAGCACCGCAACATATTCAGCATCATCGACGAACATTACTATGAAAGCGTTGGGTGGTTCCTCAACAACCAGCACTACTACGACGACTACGACCGTAAAGGGCCGAAGGTGTATCTGGGCGAATATGCCGCCTCGATTCGTGGCACCAACGGCATTGACTGCGCTTTGGCCGAGGCTGTGCACCTGTGCAACATCGAGCGCAATGCCGATGTGGTTACCATGACTTCCTACGCACCGTTGTTCTCAAAGAACGGCCACAGCAACTGGAGCCCCGACATGATGTACTTCAGCAACAACGAGATTGTGAAATCACCGTCGTATGAAGCACAGCGATTATTCTCAGTGTATGGTGGCAACGAATACATCGCCTCACGTCTTGAGGCCGACAGCATCGTGGCTCACCGCGTGGCCACGAGCGTGGTGCGCAACTCGGCCACCGGCGAGACATTCCTGAAAGTGGTCAACGTGTTGCCGGTAAGCCTTGAGCTCACCTTGTCGACGCCTCAGATGCCGATTGCACAGCAGCTACCCTTCGAAGGATTCTCAGGCACACCTGGCTCACACAATGCCAATCTGGAGCACGGCACCTACAGTGTCCGTCAAGATGACTCACTCACCATCAGCCTGCCGCCCTACTCAATGCGTGCCATCCGTCTGAAATAATCCACATCATCACCCGCTCAAAATGAAGAAGTGCCGCTCCCAACCGGGGACGGCACTTCTTCATTGTTATTTTGTAACTATTATTATTTCGATTCTACTTTATTATAGCGTTCGTTAAGGCCCTTAATGATTTCGTCGGTGATATCATACTTCTCATCGATGAACAGGCAAGCAGCCTTGTCGAAGATAATTTCGTAGCCTTTTTCCTTGTTGTAGGCCTTGATGAAATTCTCAACGCTGTCATTAAGTTGTATGTTGTTCTGAATCATCTCGTTTTGGATGTTACGTTCCAGGTTAGCCAGATAAGCCTGAGCATCCTGCTGCATCTTCTGGAGTTTCTGCTGGTCAGCATTAAAACTTGCTTCAGAAAGGTAACCGTTGGTTTTATATTTGTTCTCAATCTGAGCAGCAAATTTCTGGATTTCATTGGCTTTCTGACGCTGGATGTTCTCGTAGTTGTCAGAAGTACGAAGCATGGCCTCGCTAAGATCCTTGGCTAAATTGTAGTTGTGCAACAGTGAATCCTTGTCGATGTAGCGGATGTTAAGCATCGCAGTTGCATCAGATTTAGGGCTATCAGCATTCGGAGTCTCATCCTTTGCCTTATTACACGATGTAAAGAGGCCTACGAATAACAAGATAAGCGACAATTGTAATGTTCTATACAAAATTTTCATTTCTGTAACTTAATGATTAATATTTAAAGTTTCTTTATTTGTCACATTCTGGTGCCAAGTTATGAAAAATTTCTATAACATAGCACTCTGCCATTGGTTTTTCTGCTATATTTGCCCTCTGAAAGGGATTACAGCTTACGATTTTCAACCTGTGCCAGCCGTTGGGCCTGCCAGGTTTTGCGAAATCATTTGCAAAGATATGAAAAGGTTAGATTTTTTCTCTATCTACTCAAATTATTTTTGTAACTTAGTGCAGTTTTAATCTCATATTTAACAAAATTTCATTTTGAATCAAGTTTAAACATTTCATATTAATATCTTACTAAAATGAATATCACAGAATTAAAGCCCGAATTAATCTGGAACATCTTCGACCAGATTACCAAGGTGCCACGTCCATCGAAAAAAGAGGAGAAAATCCGTGAATTTCTTCTGAACTTTGCCAAAGAGCATGGTATTGAGGTAAAGACCGACGCTATCGGCAACGTTGAAATGCTGAAGCCGGCAGCCCCTGGTCATGAAAATGCACCGGTGGTTATCCTCCAAGGCCATATGGACATGGTGTGTGAGAAAAACAACGATGTTGAGCACAATTTCGACACCGATCCTATCCAGACTATCATCGAAGGCGAATGGGTACACGCCAACGGCACTACCCTCGGCGCCGACAACGGTATCGGCATGGCTGCCGCACTGGCTGTGATGGTCGACAAATCGATTGTCTGCGGCCCGGTTAAGGCTCTATTCACCGTCGACGAGGAAACCGGCCTCACCGGTGCTGTCAACATTGGCAGCGATATGCTCGTGGGCGACATTCTGCTCAACCTCGACTCTGAGGACGAAGCACAGATTTTCATGGGGTGCGCCGGCGGTATCGACACCACTTGCACTTTCACCTACAAGCGTTCATATTCACCCGAAAAATACCACTACTTCAAGCTCGAATGCAAGGGAATGCAGGGCGGCCACTCCGGCTCTGACATCGACAAAGGTCGTGCTAATGCCAATAAGGTGCTCACCCGATTCATCTGGACCATGATGCAGAAATACGATGTGGCTCTATCGGAAATCAACGGTGGAAACCTGCGCAATGCAATCGCACGCGAGGCAAGTGCCGTTTTCGGCGTTCACACCGACAATAAGGAGGAAATTCGCGTGGCTCTCAACAACTATATCGCCGACCTTGAAGCTGAATACAAAGGCGTTGAGAATTTCAACATCTCGCTCGAATCGGTTGAAGCCCCGGAATATTGCATCGACACCGACACTGCCAACGCTCTGATTCGTGCCATGTATGCGTGTCCTCACGGTGTTATATCGATGAGCCGCGACATTGAAGGCCTCGTTGAAACATCAACCAACCTGGCTTCGGTGAAAATGCTGCCCGACAACCAGATTCTCGTTACAACTTCGCAGCGAAGCTCGGTTGAATCGCGCAAATACGACATTGCTCAGCAGGTTGAAGCTGTATTCCAGCTTGCCGGCGCTAAGGTTACTCACGGCGATGGTTATCCAGGCTGGACACCGAATGTCGACTCAGAAATCCTGAAAATCGCCATCAAGGCTTATGAGGACCTCTACAACATCACTCCGCTCACCACTGCCATCCATGCAGGTCTGGAATGCGGTTATTTCAAGAAAATCTATCCGAAACTCGATATGATTTCGTTTGGCCCCACTTTGCAGAATGTTCACTCGCCTAAGGAGAGAATGCACATCCCGGCAGTTGAGAAATTCTGGAATCACCTCGTTCGAATTCTCGAAATGGTGGCTAAGGCCTGATTTTAGTTAAAATTCAAGGGTGTACACTCGCCGGAACCTGTTCCGGATGAAAGTACACCCTTCCTTTTTCCCTTAATTACTTCCGGCCAATGCAGCCATCAACCATTGCCCAGATTGTTATATGCACTGTTGCGCTCCCTTGTGTAGCCGTTGAGCCTATGGCCATCGACGACTATGCCGTGGAGTGCGACTCGCTGTTCAACTACGTAGGACCGGGCAACGAGGTGACTCGATACTGGAAGCTCACCGACGACGATTTCAGGCAAATAGCCGTCGAGCTGGGCATCGAAGTGGCTACCATCCGCGCTGTGGTGGAAATAGAGGCCGGAACGCATCACACGGGGTTCTATGCCCCCATGAAGCCGATTATCAACTTCGACCGCACCATTTTCCGCAGCCGTGCCAGGCGTGCAGGCATTAGCACTGCCAAGTCTAAGGAACAGGCTGCTATTGCCATGGCTCCAGTAAACTCGCGAAAATACGGCTCGTATGCGCTGGCGCAGCAGGCAAGGCTCGACGCCGCCCGGCAAATCGACCCTGTAATTGCCAACGAATCCACATTCTGGGGAATGTTCCAGATTGGTGGTTTCAACTGGCACAAATGTGGCATGGATTCGGTTGATGAGTTTGTGGCTGCAATGTGCTATTCCGAGGCTATGCAGCTCGAGCTCTTTGCCCGCTTTATCAAGAATTCGGGTATGCTGAAATATCTCCAAGCCAAGAATTGGAGGGCATTTGCCCGTGCCTACAATGGTCCGTCGTATGCCCGTCGCGGCTATCACACCCGGCTGGCACGGGCCTACGCCAAATATTCTGCTGCAGCTAAATAGGGCCGGACGCCAACTAATGGCAAAAAACAATCGCCGGGGATAATATGTAGACCATCTTATCCCCGGCTGTTTTATGTAGGCCAACTGCCCGGATTATTGCTTTATCGGCAGCCAAGTGCGATATGGCTCGTGGCCGCGATTGCCAAGGGCAAAATATGGTATTGCTGTGAACTCGGCACTCTTGCCGTCGGCAACGCCGGTTCCCTTTATCACATTCACACCGCCAAGCATATTGGGCTCGAATCTCACTGACATTGGCGCTGTGGTGTCAATGGCCAGCGATGCCACTTCGGCGTTGTCGCTCTTCTCAAGACTATAGATAATGGGGCCGCATGCCAGGGCACACATGCCATTGAGCTGCTTCACCTGCTCGTTGGCAGTGATCACGCGCGGCTCCATGGGCAATTCCATCTCCAGTACATCGTCGGCACACCACTCGCGGTTAATTACAGCATAGCCGTCGACGATGTTTACAGCTATGGCCTTGCCGTTGACGCTCAGCTTAACAGCCGACGAAACCGCCGAATTATACAGCCCGAAAGGATTCTCTACCGATTGTGCCCAGCCTGGAATACGCACATGCAGCGCCATCTGGCGGGTGACACCGCAGTCAACATTTATCTTCACATGGCCATGCCATGGATAGTCGGTGCTCTGGGTTATCGTCACTGCGCCCGATTTGGCGGGAATCGATGTGCGGCTACCGATGAACATGTTCACGTAAACATCGTTGCCGCGATAGGCATAGATAAACGATGGCACCACCGACACAAGCTTGAGGAACATCGGCGGGCAGCACGGACATTCGTGCCACTCCCAACGCGAATGTGTGTCGGAGTTGAGTGGGTTCTGGTAGGTGTATTTGGTGCCTTCAAGCGATATGCCGGTGAGCACATTATTGTATAGCGAGCGCTCAAACTCGTCGAAGTAGCGGGCATCGGCGGTGAGTTGGTTAAGTTTCTGGCTGTAGAAAGCGGCGCCAACGGCTGCACACGTTTCAAGATATGCGTCGGTGGGAAGGAAGTAGTCCTCGCCGAATTTCTCGTCGAAGTGCACAGCACCCACGCCGCCGGTTACAAACATTCGGCGGCCCACCATATTGTCCCACAGGCGTTTTCCGGCCGACACGTAGCTGGTGTCGTGGTTTTCGATGGCAGCGGCCACCACGCCGGTCATCAGCAATGTGGCGCGAACGGCATGGCCTTCGATGGTGCACTGTTCAAACACGGGGATTGAGTCCTGCGCATAGTCGCCAAACGATGGGCGCGAATGCTCGCCGTACTGCTCCTCAGCATAGTGGTTCTCTTTAATCCACTTCTCGGCTTCGCCATTGCCCCATGTGCCCCACAGAGGCAGTCCACAATGATGGCCGCGGTTCTCAATCCAGAATTCGGCGAGGCGCAGATATTCATCGGCGTCGACGCTCAGCCCCACCTTCGAGGCCAGCTCGGGATGGTCCTTATACAGGCGATACAACTTCACCATCGCCTCTTCCGGTCCGGAATGTGCCGGCACCACGTTGTGCTTGGGAAGCTCACCCATGTAGCTGCACATCAGGTTGGCCTGGCGGGTAGCCACGCGCAGCATCGTGGTTTTGCCGGTGGCGTTATAGTAGTGCACTCCTGCCTCAACCATCATGCCTGAGTTGTACACATCGTGCATCCAGCGCAGCAGGCCACCGTTCTCGCCCCAGCGATGGCTGTTCTCCACCAGCTGGGTGTAGGTGTTAAGAAACCCGTCGGGCTCCGACTCCTGTGCGGTCTCAATGTGGGCAATGATATCATCGAGGCGTGCCTCTATCTCTTGGTTGGGATGCAAGGCCAGAAGGTCGGAAATGCCGCGGATACTTTCGTAAATCAGGCCGTCGAACCACGGGAATCCGGCATGCTTGCCTATGTCGCGCTTGCCCGCAGCCACCGAGTCGAAGTTTTCAACCACGCTATACATATGCCCTTCCTGCTTGTCGGCTACATTCCGGCCTTCAAACTTATTGAGCACGTCGCTGGCTGTTACCGTAGCCCATTGCATATATCGTGGCGACCAAAACTGGTCGTCGACCACCACATCCTTGTTATCGACTAATTTCAGGCTCCCGTCGCCGGCACCACCGCCGCACGATGCGAGCATTAAAGCGGCCACCGTTGCCGCCATTGCACATAATTTCTTCATCATTTCAGAGTTTTATACTATATTTTGGTTATCCATCACCATTTGGCAATTGAACATAACTTTCCCCTTTGCGGTGCCGCCATGGCACTGTCGTCGGGGCGCAAAGCAGTTAGCGCGGCTCACTACTCAGCGGGGTCCTCGCGGTTGTCCTCAACGAATTGCATATAGCGGTTGTCGGCACAATCCTTCAGCACCTCATCGGAGGCCGGTTCATCGTCGTCCGAGAAATCGCACACCGTCGGCGCGCCTTTCGTATTTCCTTTTCGCGAATGTCTTGTGTATATCGCCAAACAAATCAAAGCAAGCAGGCATAGGCCAGCTGCCATCAACATATACTTCATAACTATAAATTAGTTTTCCAATGGTTACCCCAAAATTAGGCATTTTTGCTGAATTAACCGCGCTTTCACACCAATATTTTATCGTGAGGCCCGTCTAACGGCATCTGAACGGCCTACATGCCGAAAAGGAACGAAATGGACCGATTATCCCTTTTCAAGCAATGCCAACAGTTGAGATTCAGCGCAATACGCCGCCCATAGGCACACCACAACGGCCAGCAGGTTCCGTTTTTGATTAAATTTTTTTAAACGCAAACGCTTTTATCGACAAAAATTATGGCTTTATATTAGACAGGAAGCTATATATTTATTATCTTTGCGTAGGAAAAAGAATGAATTGTGGTATTGGTTAGCATTTGCAACGATTAACATTAAGTATATAAAATTGCTTTAATTTCGATAATTGCTGTTTCAATGCACATTCCACTTCCATTCGCTTCCATCGATTAGGAAAAAATCAAAAGTGCAACTTCCACAAATGGATATACACATTTAATTACACCATATAATCGTTGATGCCCGCGGCCACCAGGCCTCGCGCACCACAATGTTTACTAATATCATTGCCACATATGCACAGGAAAAGCATATGCAGCCATTTCGGGGAACTTGCCCCGAACTTTTATAACCAAAACCGCAACTGCTTGAACAACATTGCGTTACACATTCAGGCAGGATTAGAAGAATTGCACCTACTCCACAGCTATGACCACATCTGAAAACAACGAACCTAACGAGCGTCAGTGGTTTGTGATGCGCGACCTTAAGCGTCCTAACGCCAAGCTCCCGGCCTATCAGCAGCTTATTGAGGACGGATTTGAAGTGTTCACCCCTATGCGGTGGCAGATTGCCACGGTGGGCGGACGCCGAACGCGCCAGCGCGTGCCTTACATTGCCGACCTGCTTTTCGTCTTCGCGTCGCGAAACGACCTCGACCCGGTGGTCGACGTCACTCCAACGCTGCAATACCGTTTTGCACACGGACTGCCATACCGACAGCCGCTTACTGTCCGCACCGACGACATGAAGCGGTTCATTGCTGCCGTTAGCACTTCCGACAGCCCAATATACTACCGCGCCGAGGAAATCACCCCCGATATGTATGGCCGCACCATCGATATACTCGGAGGACCGCTCAACGGCATGCGTTGCCGCCTGCTGAAGATGCGAGGCACACGCCGACGCCGAATTATTGTGGAAATCCCGGGATACCTCGCCGCCGCCGTCGAGGTAAACCCCGACTTCATCCAGCTTGTAACCGATTAACGCCCAATGACCGACAGCCATAGCGACAACACCCGACGCATTGCCAAAAACACCCTCGCCCTCTATGTGCG
>JAEDFO010000074.1 GCA_016292745.1 Muribaculaceae bacterium
GTATCGTAACCCCGACGGAACCATCCAGTACGGTTAACACTCAGCAAATTTCTTCTTACCATTATTATAAGAAATGCGCGGCAATCGTAATTGACTGTCGCGCATTTGCATAATATATTACAACTAAACATTAATTGCGGAATACGAGTTTGTCGGCATCCACATCGATAACAATCGGGCGCTCGCGGTTGACCTTCTGGGCAAGGATATCCTTTGAAAGTTCGTTAAGCACAAGGCGCTGGATTACTCGCTTAACCGGACGTGCGCCAAACTCGGGGTCGTAGCCCACGCGTCCGAGGTAGGCAATGGCAGCCGGAGTAGCCGACAACTCAATGCCGTTTGAGGCCAAGGCCTTCTTTACCGAGCCTATCTGCAGTTCTACAATCTGCGATATCTCCTGCTCGCTCAATGGGGTGAACATGATTATCTCATCGATACGGTTGAGGAATTCCGGGCGAATCTGCTGCTTGAGCATTTCGAGCACATCGCGACGGGTGGATTCAAGCACCTCATCCTTATTATCGGTGGTAAGGTGTTCCATGCGTTCGCGTATGAGCTGCGACCCCATGTTCGACGTCATGATGATAATGGTGTTCTTGAAGTTCACCGTACGGCCCTTGTTGTCGGTCAGACGACCGTCGTCGAGCACCTGCAACAGGATGTTGAACACATCGGGGTGAGCCTTCTCAATTTCATCGAAGAGCACCACCGAATAAGGCTTGCGGCGCACAGCCTCGGTGAGCTGACCACCCTCTTCGTAGCCAACATATCCCGGCGGCGGGCCGATGAGGCGTGTCACAGAGAATTTCTCCTGATACTCGCTCATGTCGATACGCGTCATCATATTCTCATCGTCGAAGAGATATTCGGCAAGTGCCTTGGCAAGTTCGGTTTTACCCACACCGGTGGTTCCGAGGAAAATGAACGAACCGATAGGACGGCGCGGGTCGTTAAGACCGGCACGGCTACGGCGCACAGCATCGGCAATGGCATGGATTGCATCCTCCTGGCCTACCACACGCTTGTGGAGTTCCGATTCCAGATTCAGGAGCTTGTCCTTTTCGCTTTGCACCATCTTCATCACCGGTATACCAGTCCAGCGAGATACCACACCTGCAATATCGTCGGCATCGACCTCCTCTTTCACCAATGCCTTGTCGCCTTGCATGGCCTTGAGCTGCTCCTGGATGCGGGCATTTTCGTCCTGCTTGTTCTTGATGCTCGAATAGCGAATCTCGGCCACCTTGGCATAGTCGCCCTGACGTTCGGCACGTTCAGCCTCGAAGTTAAGGTGCTCGATATCGATTTTGTTCTGCTGAATCTTGTTGATAAGGTCCTTTTCGGCCCTCCATTTTGCCGAATACTGCTTTTCCTCCTCGTGGAGGTCGGCAAGTTCCTTGTCTATGAGCTTCACCTTCTCGTCGTCGCCCTCACGCTTTATTGCCTCGCGCTCAATCTGCAGCTGTGCAATCTTGCGAGTGACATCGTCGAGCACCTGAGGCACCGAATCGATTTCCAGACGGAGTTTAGAGGCGGCCTCATCGATAAGGTCGATAGCTTTGTCGGGGAGAAAACGGTCGGTGATGTAGCGTTCCGACAGTTGAACAGCAGCCACAACGGCTTCGTCTTTGATACGTACCTTATGGTGATTCTCGTAGCGTTCCTTCAAGCCTCTCAGAATGGCAATGGCACTCAATTCGTCAGGCTCGTCAACCATCACTTTCTGGAATCGGCGTTCCAAAGCCTTATCTTTCTCGAAATACTTCTGATACTCGTCGAGGGTTGTGGCACCTATGGCACGCAATTCACCACGAGCCAATGCCGGCTTGAGGATGTTTGCTGCATCCATAGCGCCCTCTCCCTTTCCGGCGCCCACCAGGGTGTGGATTTCATCGATGAACAGGATAATCTCGCCTTCGGCCTTGATTACCTCGTTGACCACCGATTTCAATCGTTCCTCAAACTCACCTTTATACTTGGCACCAGCCACAAGCGCGCCCATATCGAGCGAATACACCTGTTTGCTCTTCAGGTTCTCAGGCACATCACCGCGCACGATACGCTGGGCAAGTCCCTCGGCAATTGCAGTCTTACCTACACCCGGCTCACCGATAAGCATAGGGTTGTTCTTTGTGCGCCGGCTAAGAATCTGGAGCACACGACGAATCTCCTCGTCACGGCCTATTACCGGGTCGAGCTTGCCTTGGCGGCTGCGCTCGTTAAGGTTGATTGAATATTTGCTGAGAGCCTGATATGTGTCCTCGGCACCTTGATTGTCAACCTTTTGCCCCTTACGGAGCTCGTTGATAGCACTCTGCAGACCGTTTTCGCTCACCCCAGCATTCTTGAGCACTGCCGAGGCACTGTTGCGCGACTGGAGTATACCCATCAGCATAGCCTCGACCGAAATATACTCATCACCCTGCTTGTTTGAATACTCGATAGCCTTCTGCAAGGCTTCGTTCGATTCACGGCTCAAATATGGCTCGCCGGCACCCTGAACCTTTGGAAGCATCTGAAGTTCACGGTCAATGTCGATTGCCATCGAGCGATAGTTCACAGCCAGTTTCTGGAATATGAACTTCGTCACCGACTCGCTGTCGTCGGTCATCGCCTTAAGCAAGTGCACCGGCTCGATGGCCTGATGGCCACTGCTCTGGCATATCTGCACTGCCTTCTGAACTACTTCCTGCGATTTGATTGTAAAGTTGTTAAAATTCATAGTTATTCTGTTTTTCCTTTCTTTTCTTCATATTTTTCATTGTTCCACCGCCCGTAAGGCTGTGGACTTCGCCCTGTATATGCAACAAAATATGTTCCGAGTTTGTTTTTCGGACAGAATGGCATATTCCTGTGTCATTTCCCTTGCCATGGTACAGATATTAATCATTACGACATCGGTACTGCCGCATTTCTCCAATTTTAGTTAACGCATTTTGTTATGTGCCATCCAAGCACTAATTTTGCAAGTTAGATACTATTGCCAAGCACAAAATGGCATAGTATTTGTTATTCTCAAAAGAGTTCAAAATAAATAATTGTAAATGACAGTAACAGACAACGATTCACAATTAATCCAAACCATCATCGAAGGAATCCAGGAGAAGAAGGGCACCGGCATCACTCACGTCGACCTTCACAAGCTCAACGTATCGTCGGCACAGGACTTTATAATCTGCACCGGCAAGTCAACGTCGCAGGTATCGGCCATTGCCGACAGCGTGAGGGAATACGTGCATGAGCATTACGGTACAAAGCCATTCAACTACGACGGCTACCAGAACTCACAATGGATTGTAATCGATTATGGCAACGTGTTTGTGCACATTTTCCTGCCCGAATCGCGCGAATACTACAATCTTGAAGGCCTCTGGAACGATGCCGAGATTAAGCAGATACCCGACTTAGATTAACACCCAATAATATAATGAGCAACAATAACTCACCCAAACGTATGGGCGGATTCCGCTTCAGCATCTACTGGATGTATGCCATCATTGGCATTATCCTTATCGGTGCTGCATTTTACCAAGACAACACCGTGGTAAAAGACCTCAACAAAAAAGGTGGAGGCTGGCCTCAATTCGTGAAATACGTGGAGCAAGGTGGCATAAAGGAAATACGTGTCATCTCCAATAAGAACATAGTAAGAGCCGAAGTATCCGACACTCTGGCCAAGAAAATATTCAGCAAACAGGAATACAAGGCAGGAGGTTCACAGAAACCGCTTGTTGAGGTAGGTGTGGCATCGGCCGAATCGGTCCGTGCTGCCGCCGAGGCTTGGAGCCAGAACGGGATATACACCGGCCCAATCATCTACGAAGAAGAGAACGACTACTGGAACGGTTTCTGGGCATTCGCCCCCATTATCTTGATTATAGTGTTCTGGCTGTTTATGATGCGCCGTATGTCGGGCGGCGGCAGCGGCAGTGGCGGCGTGTTCAGCGTAGGCAAAGCCAAAGCACAGCTATTCGACAAGGATGGTGCCAACAGGGTTACATTCCAAGACGTTGCCGGATTGTCGGAGGCCAAGACTGAAGTGGCTGAGATAGTGCAATTTCTCAAAGACCCTAAAAGCTACACCGAACTGGGCGGACGCATCCCGAAAGGTGCTCTGCTGGTTGGACCTCCGGGAACAGGTAAGACTCTGCTCGCCAAGGCTGTTGCCGGCGAGGCCGATGTGCCGTTCTTCTCACTTTCAGGCTCCGACTTCGTGGAGATGTTCGTGGGTGTGGGAGCAAGCCGTGTGCGCGACCTGTTCCGTCAGGCAAAGGAGAAAGCACCTTGCATTGTATTTATCGATGAAATTGACGCCGTGGGTCGTGCTCGTGGACGAAACCCAAACATGGGCTCGAACGACGAGCGCGAGAACACTCTCAACCAGCTACTTACCGAAATGGATGGCTTCGGGGCAAACAGCGGCGTAATAATCCTCGCTGCTACCAACCGCGCCGACATTCTTGACAAAGCATTACTGCGCGCCGGACGTTTCGACCGCCAGATTTATGTTGAGCTACCAGAACTTAACGACCGCAAGGAAATATTCAAGGTCCACCTGAAGAACGTGAAAACCGACGACACCGTCGACATAGACCTCCTTGCTCGCCAGACACCGGGGTTCTCAGGCGCCGACATTGCTAATGTGTGCAACGAGGCCGCACTGATTGCCGCACGTCACCGCAAGGCTGCCGTGCAAAAAGAGGATTTCATGAGTGCTGTCGACCGCATTATCGGCGGTCTTGAGAAACGCTCAAAGATAACCACCGAAGACGAGCGTCGCTCAATAGCAATCCACGAAGCCGGCCATGCCACCATAAGCTGGCATCTGCAATATGCCAATCCGCTGGTCAAGGTTACCATCGTTCCACGCGGAAAAGCCCTCGGCGCTGCATGGTATCTGCCCGAAGAACGACAAATCACCACTTCGCAGGCCATGCTCGACGAAATATGTGCCACATTGGGTGGACGTGCTGCCGAAGAGGTGTTCCTCGGACGCATCTCAACAGGCGCCGCCAACGATCTGGAACGAGTAACCAAGAGCGCTTACGCCATGGTTGTATACTACGGTATGAGCGACAAGATGCCTAATATCTCATATTACGACTCTACCGGACAGGATTATGGATTCACCAAACCTTACGGCGAAGAACGTGCAGCCATCATCGACAAGGAAGTGAGCCGAATTGTCAGCGAACAATACGAGCGCGCAAAGGAACTGCTCCGCAAGCATGCTGAAGGCCACAACCAGCTCACCGAGGTGCTTCTGAGCCGCGAAGTTATTTACACCGAAGATGTAGAACGCATTTTCGGCAAACGCCAATGGGAATCGCGCACCGACGAGATTCTTCGCCTCAACGAGGAAGCCCGCAGAAAAGAATCTGAGAATTCAGATGAACCGAAATCGGAATCCGACAGCCAGAATGCCGCGGCCGACGACTCCACAAGCATCTCTACTCCTCCCGAGATTCCTGCCGATTGCAAGTAAAATATCTTTATAGCACAAAAGCGGATGCCTCCTCCCAAAGAGCGCATCCGCTTTCATTATATCTTCATGGCTGATTATTGTCGGCGCAGGCGGCCGCGCATCACTGCCACAGTGGCCAATGCCGACATTGCAGTCACTGCTACAGTGAGAACAAGCACTATCAGCAAATCGGAGAAACGCACCTCAACCGGATAGGCATCGATAATCAATGCCGAAGTGTCGCTGCCCAGCTTGATTACACCGAAATATTCCTGAACAAGACACAGCGCCACGCCCAGAATCATTCCCAGCAAAGTGCCGGCAAGCGATATTATCCACGTTTGAGCGGTAAACACCGACGTGATGAGACTCTTAGTACCGCCAAGAATCGAAAGGGTTGAAATGGCCTCGTCTTTCTCCACTATCAGCACCGAAATCGAGCTGATGATGTTGAAAGCCGAGATTATCAATATGAACCCGAGTAGCAAAAACGAAATCCACTTCTCGATATTAATCATACGGAACGAAGCCTCTTGCTGCATCAACCGGTCCTTGATTTCATATCCTTCGCCCAATGCTGCAGCAATATCAGCCATAGCATCGTCAACGGCATATCCGTTGGCCACCTTCACCTCAATAGCCGTGGCTTCGTCGGTGTAGTCGAAAAGGCTGCGAGCCACATCGATGGGCACATACACCGTAGTCATGTCGTATTCAGCCTGGTCGGTCTGGAATACCCCCGACACAAACAATGTGTCGGCACGGAATGCATCGGCAGGCACATTTACATTAATCCGCCCCACCCTTTTCGGTGCATAAAGCTGGAAAGTAGATACATAGCCAGGATGAGCCTGAAAACTTATGGCTACCCCCACGCTCAGGATGGCATAATCGTAGCCGTTCTCCGATAAAAGAAACGTACCGTCTTCCTTGATTAATTTCGGCAACGATGTCATGGAATCGTAGTTGCAAGGCACACCTTTCACCGAAACCGGCATCTGACGCTCGTCGTACACCGCAAGAGCATCATCAGCCACAACCGGCATGGCCAATGCCACCGATGGCAGTCGCATCAGCTGCCCGGCAATGCTGTCGGCCATCGATATCGTCTTCCCAACAGTAGCACTCACTTTCACGTCGGGGTCGAGCAACGCCAGTTTGTCCTCCACAAGGCGGCTGAACCCGTTGAACACCGAAAGTACGCACACAATGGCAGCCGTGGTGACCACGATGCCACACACAGCCACTATCGATATCAGGTTAACCGCACTGTGCGACTTCTTTGAGAAGATGTTGCGCAATGCAATCCTTGCCGAAAGAGTTTTCATTACTTCTTCAGTAACTCGTCGATGTGCTCAATGTAGTCGAGCGAATCGTCGACGAAGAAAGAAAGTTCAGGAGTTTTACGCAATTGATAGCGCACACGCTGAGCCAGTTCATAACGCACCGTCTTGGCGCTGGCATTGATGTTTTTCAATATCTCATCGGCCTTCTCCGACGGGAAAATGCTGAGATACACGCGTGCAATACTCAAATCGGGCGACACTCGCACTGCGCTCACCGACACCAGCACATTGCCCATCTTGGCTGTCTGCTGGCGGAATATTTCGCTCAATTCCTTCTGAATCAAGCGTGCTATTTTCTGTTGTCTTGTCGATTCCATAATGTTATTTCTATTTAATGATTATTCCGACACATAGCCGGGTTTCTTATATATGATGGTCAAGCCATCACGGATAGGCACAATTACTTTCTCAACACGGTTGTCGGCAGCCACAAGGTCGTTAAACTCAAGTATTCCGGCAGTCTGGGCATCGAGTTTCGGCAATTCCTCCGCCACTTTACCGTCCCACAGTGTATTGTCGGCAATGATAAACCCGCCGGCATTGACATAAGGGAACACCGCATTGTAATAGTCGACATAGTTTCGCTTGTTGGCGTCGATAAACACCAAGTCGAAGCTGCAGCCGAGCGTAGGCAGCACTTCCAGAGCATCGCCAATGTGGAGATGGATGCGCCCGGCATATGGCGAACGCTCAAAATGCTCACGAATGAAATCCTCAAGTTCATCGTCGATTTCAATGGTATGCACGTCGCCGCTCAGCATCCCCTCGGCCAGACAGAGCGCCGAATAGCCGGTGAAGGTTCCAAGTTCGAGAATGTTGCCGGGATTTATCATCCTCACAAACATTTTCAGCAGGCGTCCCTGCAGATGTCCTGAACACATCCGCGGACGCAGATGGAACAAGTGAGTAGAGCGGTTAAGCTCGGCAAGCAATGCCCCTTCGGCATCGATATGGTTAAGTATATACTCCTCTAATTCGTCGGTCATATCAGCAAAACGGTTACAACAATGCTTCAACTGCAAGGTCATAGCTCTTGAGACCAAAACCGGCAATCACACCACGACAGGCCGGAGCAATCATCGACACATGCCGATACTCCTCGCGGCTATGCACGTTGGAAATATGCACCTCAACCACCGGCGCTTTAACAGCTCTGATGGCATCGGCAATGGCTATGGAATAGTGAGTGTATGCACCGGCATTTAACACTATGCCATCCACGTCGAAGCCAACACGATGAATCTCGTCGATTATCGAGCCCTCGCAGTTACTCTGAAAATATGTCAGTTCCACATTTTCAAAACGGGATTTAAGCCCGGCAAAATAGCTGTCGAACGAGGTGTCGCCGTAAATACTTTTTTCTCTCACGCCCAACAAGTTGAGATTCGGGCCATTGATTACTGCTATCTTTTTCATATTTATTCGTTGGCAATGCATTTATTTTCATTACTTGGCAACGCATCACCCATTTACCATATGCAAATTTAACGAAAAACCTTGAATAGGCCACAATTAGCGACAAAAACCAATAATTCGCCTTGAATTTGTCAAATACCACACTTATGGTATTGCTTCTGCTGTTTCAACATCTTAACTTTGCAATATCGAGAAACGACTAATAACCATTTTTAATCATGGCAAAAATATACAATAATCTTACAGAATTGATTGGCAACACTCCGCTAATCGAGTTGCATGCCATCGAAAAAGCCGAAGGCCTGAAGGCCCGGCTGATTGCAAAAGTTGAATACTTTAACCCGGGCGGCAGCGTCAAGGACCGAATTGCTTTGGCAATGATTAATGATGCAGAACAAAAGGGAGTGCTTAAGCCTGGAGCAATTATAATAGAACCCACCAGCGGCAACACCGGTATCGGGCTGGCATGGGTGGCATCGGTGAAAGGCTACAATCTGATTCTCACCATGCCCGAAACCATGAGCATAGAGCGACAAAGCCTGCTAAAGGCATTAGGTGCCACATTGGTCCTGACCCCAGGCGCTAAAGGAATGAAGGGGGCTATTGAACGCGCCGAAGAACTCCGCCGCGAAAATCCCGGCTCGGTGATTCTTCAACAATTCGACAATCCTGCCAACCCCACCATTCATGAAGCTACAACAGCCGAAGAGATTTGGAACGACACCGATGGAAACATCGACTTCTTCGTGGCAGGTGTTGGCACAGGTGGAACCCTTAGCGGTACTGCAAAAGGGCTCAAGGCACATAATCCTGCAATCAAAGCCGTTGCCGTTGAGCCGGCAAGTTCGCCAGTGCTCTCAGGCGGCAATCCCGGACCGCACAAGATTCAAGGCATCGGTGCAGGATTCAAGCCAACCAACTTCAATCAGGAGATAGCCGACGAGATACTCCCCGTTGCCGACAACGATGCCATAGCCACATCACGTGCTCTTGCAAAGTCTGAGGGATTGCTGGTGGGCATATCAGCCGGAGCTGCCGCATATGCCGCAATCCAGATTGCCAAACGTCCCGAAAACGAAGGGAAAACCATCGTGGCACTACTCCCCGACACCGGCGAGCGATATCTTTCGACTGTGCTTTACGCATTCGACGATTACCCATTGTAAATGAGCCAACAGATAACTTTCATAATAGCTGATAATCAGGACATCACAGCACTGGCACTGCATGCCATAGTGACTGAGATGCACCCCGAGGCCGTGGCAATCGATGTTCATGACAAGAGACAACTCATCGATAGGCTTGCCACGGCCGAAGGCAA
>JAEDFO010000018.1 GCA_016292745.1 Muribaculaceae bacterium
CTGAATTTCAAAAATTAAATCGATATTCCCGACAGTAAATCAACATAATTCTAATTTTCAATTCTAAATGAGTTAACCCGCCCTATTTTAATAGCATTATCAGCCCTAACATCTTAGAAATTAGTGTATTACATACAAAGTAACTTATATCAGCATTTTTTTGTCAGAAAAGCCAAAATTGGGGTGTATATAAACAAAAATGCCCGACTTTAAGCCGGGCATTCATATAATATCACACTTGATTAAATCAAAACTTCATCCATTTTTCAGTTCTTCGGCAATAAACGGAGCTGTTCTCGATTCACTCGACAAGGCTACTTCTTCCGGTGTTCCGAAGGCAACAACACGTCCACCCTCTCGCCCACCTTCAGGCCCCATGTCGATTATATAATCGGCACACTTTATAACATCAAGATTGTGCTCAATCACAATTATCGTGTTGCCTTTCTCCACCAAACGGTTTATCACACCAAGCAACACATTCACATCCTCGAAATGCAAGCCTGTCGTAGGTTCGTCGAGTATAAACACAGTATTTCCCGTATCCTTCTTGGCAAGTTCAGTTGCAAGTTTTATTCGCTGGCTCTCGCCTCCCGACAGAGTGCTCGATGGTTGTCCAAGTTTGATGTAACCAAGTCCCACATCTTGAATGACCTTTATCTTTGACAAAATAGCCGGGACATTCTCAAAGAATTCAACAGCCTGGTTAATCGTCATGTCGAGAACATCGGCAATCGACTTCCCCTTGAATCGCACCTCTAGAGTCTCACGATTATAACGTTTTCCTCCACATTCAGGGCACGGCACATACACATCCGGAAGGAAATTCATCTCAACAGTCTTATAGCCGTTTCCCTTGCACACCTCACAGCGTCCACCCGAAACATTAAACGAGAAACGCCCAGGTTTATAGCCGCGAATCTTCGATTCCGGCAGACCGACAAACACGTTTCTGATATCGGTGAACACACCGGTATATGTTGCAGGATTAGAGCGTGGCGAACGTCCCAACGGAGACTGGTCGACAGTTATAACCTTGTCAACATTCTCCATGCCCTTAATCGATTCATAACGCAACGGCTCGGTGAGCGACCTATAGAAGTGTTGGCTAAGAATGGGCTGTAGCGTACCGTTTATCAAGCTCGATTTTCCGCTGCCCGACACACCGGTGACACACACTATCATTCCAAGCGGTATCTTTACATCTATGTTCTTCAGATTGTTGCCACAACAACCGCACAGTTCTATGAATTTGCCATTTCCGGCTCTCCGCTGCTTCGGTATCTCAATCTGTTTCACGCCATTCAGATATTTTGCCGTAAGCGTATCCGAGGCAAGCATCTCTGCCGGAGTTCCGGCAAACACGATGTCGCCACCTTTACGACCTGCAAGCGGGCCAAGATCGACAATATAGTCCGATTCCTGCATTATCTCCTTGTCGTGTTCAACCACGATTATCGAGTTATCAGCATCGCGCAGTTTCTTCAATGAATCAATCAATCGCTTATTGTCGCGCTGATGAAGACCGATGCTCGGTTCGTCGAGAATATAAAGCACATTCACCAGCTGCGAACCTATCTGTGTGGCAAGTCTGATGCGTTGACTCTCACCGCCCGACAACGTTGCCGAAGCACGGTTCAGCGAAAGGTAATCGAGGCCCACATCGAGCAGAAAGCCGAGACGGCCATTAATCTCCTTAAGTATCTCTGAAGCTATTATCTGATGCTGCGACGACAATTTCGACGGCAATGCTTTCATCCATTCATACAGTTCATCGATATCCATTGCCGACAGTTCGGCTATATTCTTGCCGGCAATTCTAAAGTGCAACGCCTCACGGTTAAGCCTTGCGCCCTTACATTCAGGGCATTCGGTGGTGCTGAAGAATCGCCCGGCCCATTTCTGTGCCTGCGACGATGCATCATCTGCTTGCTGCATCTCAATGTACTTCACTAATCCATCGTAGCTAACTGCATATTGGCTGTATTCCATTATCGAGTCGCGCAAATGCAAGTTCTCGTCGGTGCCGTTCAATATATCGTCAACGGCTTCTTCAGGCAAATCGCGGATAGGAGTTTTGAGAGTGCAGCCATAGCGTTCGCATATGGCACCTATCTGTGCAAATATCAGCGAGTTCTTATGCTTGCCCAGTGCCACTATTCCGCCGTCGTAAATCGATATGGCATCGTTAGGAATCAGTTTCTCGCGGTCAACGATATTCACATAGCCCAGTCCTTTGCACTTACGGCATGCCCCCAACGGCGAATTAAACGAGAAATTATGTGGTGCCGGCTCCCTGTACGACAGTCCCGACACGGGGTCCATAAGCGTCTTGCTGTAATAAGCAGTTTCTCCGGTTTCATAATCCACAACCATAAGCTGGCCGTCGCCCTGTTTGAATGCCACGTCGGCAGTTTCACTCAGACGTTTGTCGTCCTTGGCCGACACCTTTAGTTTATCAACCACGAGTTCTATGTTATGGTTCTTGTATCGGTCAACCTTCAGGCCATAGGTCAATTCCCTTATCTGGCCATCTATACGGATATTCATATACCCTTTCTTTCGCATCTGCTCAAACAGCTCCTTATAGTGACCCTTGCGGTTTTTCACCAATGGAGCCAGGATATATATTTTCCGCCCGTCATACTTTTCCAGAATCAGCGACATTATTTTCTCGACGGTGTACTTCACCATCTTTTCGCCCGTTTCATACGAATACGCCTCGCCTATTCGAGCATAAAGCAAGCGAAGGAAATCGTAGATTTCAGTGGTAGTTCCTATTGTGCTACGCGGATTCTTGTTGACAGTTTTCTGCTCGATGGAAATCACCGGGCTCAGGCCGGTTATCTTGTCGACGTCAGGGCGCTCCATGTTTCCGAGCATTCCTCGCGCATATGCCGAGAACGTATCGATATATCGACGTTGGCCTTCGGCATAGATAGTATCGAAAGCAAGCGACGACTTTCCGCTGCCGCTCAACCCCGTTACAACCACAAGCTTGTTGTGCGGTATCTTTACATTAATATTCTTGAGATTGTGAACCCGTGCTCCATACACAGCAACACACTCGTCTTCTGCCTCAACGTTGCTCATCAGATGTTATTTCTTTGAAACCCATTGCTGATTATATGCCTTAAACTTGCGTTTACTGCGATATAGTTCATCGCTATATGGGATTTTCACTTTATATGTCTTCTTCAATTTGTTGGTGAGCGATTTGGCTCTTATCCATGGGTTGACCTCGCGCAACTGTGCATATGTTATGCCATAGCTCTTGGCCCACTTGCTCCAATCGTCAACCGGACCACTAACCTCAACCTCCTTACACTCGATTGGTTGATATAGCTGTTCGGCCGTGAGATGAAAACCATACTTGAAAGGATGTTCCATCACCACCTTCATTGCGAGGATGCGAAACACATACCGCGAAGTTTCTTCGTTCAGATAAAGGTCGAACGAGCTGTCGGCCATCTGATGCTCAAGTTCTTTGGATATACGATTCATTCCGGCATTATACGATGCCATCACCGTCGCCCAATCGCCATACTTTGCATACCCGTTTTTCAGATAACGGCAAGCTGCTTCGGTCGATTTCTCCACATTATACCTTTCATCGATTTCATCGTTCACTTCAAGGCCATATTGCTTGGCTGTCGACGGAATGAATTGCCAAAGGCCTGCCGCCTTAGCCGGAGAATAGGCGCGAATGTTGAAATAACTTTCTATTGCCGACAGATAAAACACATCGTCGGGCACCCCGTTACGTTTCAATATGGGCATAATCACCGGATAATAGCGGTTGGCCCGCTTAATGGTTATCAGAGTGTTGGTATGACCATAGACAAACGAAGTGAGCTCACGGTCGAGCCGCTCATACATATCTATTCTGTCGCAATCAATCTTTTTTCCTGCAAAGGTAACACTTACCGGCACCTCTGGACTCGGAGATATCTGATATGCCGGCATCGAATCTTTTTGTGCCTCCACTGTCGCATTCAGGGCACATGATATGGCAATTGCACACGCAATTGGCCTAATTACAGAATTAAAGTTCATCATTTGTTGTCCTTCAAATTAATAATGTTGATGTCGCCTTTCAGCTTATAGTTCTTGCCGTCGGCACCTCGTGCCTGTATTACATAGAAATACACACCGGCATCTACATATTTGCCTTTGTATTTCCCATCCCAGCATTGCGATGGGTCGGTAAAGCTGAAAATTTCCATACCGTAACGGTTGAATATATGGCACTTGAAATCTACAATCGATTTATACGTTACTCTCCACACTTTCGAATCGTCAACATCCGACAGCGGTGAAAATGCATTCGGGCATTCAAGCCTCGACTCACCTATGCTCACCTCGAACACTTCGCTCGTCGAGTTGCAAGTTCCGTCGGCATTAGCGCCCGTGAACTGAACATAGAAAGTGCCAGCCTCGTTGAATGTATATTGTATCGACTCTTCGCTGTAGCGGTAAAGAATGTTTTCAAACTCAGAATCAGACGCAATCTGCCACTCCTTGAACACCACGGCATCGGTTACGTATGCCTCAAAATCTATGACAGCCGGAGCTGAGCCGCCGAGAGTGCCTTGCGAATCGTCAGTTACATTCTGCTGGGTGGCATATCCCTTCACCTCAACGGCTTGAGTGACGTAAAGGTCGCTTTCGGCCGATACCTCCTCGTCCCAATATCTGAGGTATTTGTCGCCGCTGACATAAAATGTGGTATTGCACAGCGGCACCTGCACCGAGATGCTGCTTTTAAAACTCTCAAACGATTTGTCAACCTGCACCGATTCGTAGACACGCCCCTCTTCGTTCCACTGCAGCGACGAGTAACTCACGGTCAGCTCCCGGTCGAGCACTTTGCGCTGTCCGTTGATGGTGTAATATGCCAAATCAGCGCCTGTGCCAGTCAGGTCGAGCATCATCATATCGCACTCGGCATCGCTCGAGAATGTCACTGCATCGAGGCTAAGTATACAATTCGAATAATCCACAATCCAATAGTAGCTGCGTTGGGTGCCGTCTTCCACGATATAACCCATATCCGGCTCTACCTTGGACAGTATAGTCAAGTCGCCATTGTGCGATATATCGGTTATTTCCTCGGCATATCCACCGCCAAGCTTGCTGAAACGGTACCATTTAACCGACTGGTTGCCAGTGCTCGACTTGTAGGTGGCCGAAACGCCAACCACCCCATTCACCACATACACGGCATCGAGCCCGGTCGATGTCGCCGGTGTCTCTTTATATACCGGCAGTTTAAGCCCGTCGAACGACAACTCGGCAGCCATCACACTAATAGATGTTGCTACACAGCTTAGTAATACACACAGTACCTTTCGCATAGTCGGTAGTTGAGAATTAATTATTCTTCAAATTTAATAATGATTCTCGGAATTGCACATATACCGCACTGGGTATTATAAATATTTTACAATTCAGCCGGCATTAACCGTGCATTTCTGTAAACAATATCGCCTGCTTTAACCTCTATCGACTCCTCTGCTGTAGAATATCCGCGTGCCTCGTAACGAAGCACATATTTTCCGGGCTTGACATCGGTAAACACAAACACGCCATTGAAATTATCATCAATACAATAGGCCCTGATGGCATACCCCTTACTGTTGACAAGATATACCGTTCCGTAATTCAACGGCACCCAGCCGTCAACCGTTTCCCGAGTTTCATCGTATTTATACAATTCATGATGCATTTTTTCGACGGCATCCTTCAAAGTGCCGGCAATATGGCCCACTTTTTCCTTCTTTCCCTTGAAAAATGCATTTATGGCTCTAAAATATCTGATGCCTTCCATACGGCAATAGTCACGGTTAAGCAAGCGATGACGCTCGGGATGATAGGTATGAAACGAGCCCTCGGCAAGGAACGACGGCACACGATGCTTCAGCACCGACAGGTATCCAGTATAACCTATGCTGTTGGGTTTGCCTGGCGGTGTTCCACCCATCCACGACAAATCGCCGGCAACATATTGGTTGTCGGGGCTGGAGTGAGTCCACACACTTAGCGGATTGTCCCAGATTATATCGAAAGCGCTTTTGCTGCGTTCTATGCTGCCTTTGGCATAATCGTTACCGGTTTCGCCACGATACAGCAGAAGCAGATAGTTTACGGTGCTACCATCTTTTGCTGCATTGCTGTGTATCGAAATGAAATAGTCGGGATTCAACGAATCCACCTGCATGGCAATCCGTTCAAGGTCGACAAGCTGCTGTCGGACAGAATCGTTGCCATAATGCTCCACTCTATCGTATTGCGTTGCATTTTTCTGGCCGGCAGTTACATATCCGTTCTCAGTACGCGACATCACCACCCTTGCTCCATATCGTTCAAGTCGTCGCTTGAGTTCTATAGCTTTCCACAGATTTGTCTTTGTCTCAAAGAATCCGAGGGTATCCATTGCGGCATAATTGATAGTGGCCAAAGGGCGGTCGTTGGCAGTCCATCCACCATGACCGGCATTCACATATATCACTTTCCCCTTTAAGCCACGACCTTGCATGGCAACCGGCATAAGCAATGCAGTAATTATTGATACGAGAAGAATAATACGTTTCATGAGTGAAGTGTGAGAAGAGGCGATGAGGCAATCTGATGTGCCCCACCGCCTCAATACGTTTAAATATGAGAGAATTACATTATACCGCGTTCACGCAGACGCTTCTGCCAATTCCAGGCTGAGCGCATAGTGTCCTCGATAGGAGTTGTAGCAGTCCAACCAAGCACCTTGTTGGCCTTTTCTGGATTTGCCCACACCTTTTCAATATCGCCGGCGCGACGGCCAACAATCTTATGAGGCACTTTCACTCCAGTTGCACTTTCAAATGCATTGATAAGCTGAAGAACCGACAAGCCAACACCTGTACCAAGGTTGAAAATCTCCACCTTGTCGTCGCTCTTGTCTTCGAGCATACGCTCCATAGCTGTTACGTGAGCCTTTGCAAGGTCTACTACATTTATAAAGTCGCGGATGCACGAACCATCAGGTGTATTGTAATCATTGCCGAACACACTGAGTTCCTTTCTGATTCCGATAGCAGTCTGAGTAAGGAACGGGATGAGGTTTTGCGGCACGCCATTAGGCAATTCGCCAATTTCTGCCGATGGATGGGCACCAACAGGATTGAAATAGCGCAGGATGACACTCTTTATAGGTGCGCCCGAAGTAACGTAATCAGTAATTATCTCCTCTGAAATCTGCTTGGTGTTGCCATAAGGCGATGTAGCTTTCTTGATAGGAGCTTTTTCAGTCACAGGGTTTTCATCTGGCTCGCCATAAACTGTGCACGACGACGAGAACACTATACCTTTTGTGCCGAATTCAGGCATCAGTTCAAGAAGGTTAACCAAGGTGTTCAAGTTGTTGCGATAGTAAAGGAGAGGCTTCTGTACCGATTCGCCTACGGCTTTGCTTGCAGCAAAATTGATGATACCATTAATCCCTTTGTGTGTTTCAAACAGGTTGCGAAGTGCTTTCATGTCAGTGCAATCTGCCTCTACAAATGCTGGACGGATGCCTGTTATTCGTTCAATACCATCAAGCACATTCTTGTCGCTGTTCGACAAGTTATCAATTATTACCACTTCATAGCCTGCATTCTGCAGCTCCACCACAGTGTGCGAACCGATATAACCGGTTCCACCCGTTACTAATATTTTTCCTTTCATTGTAATATATAATTGTTTTGGGTTATAAGCCTAATGGATTGGTTAATGCTTGTTCAGGATTACAAGGGCACCGATAACTCCGGGAACCCACCCTGCCAACGTAAGCAATGCCACTATCACCACCGAGCCACATCCTTTATCAATAACAGCCAACGGCGGAAACAGGACTGCAAGTAATACTCTCCAAATCGACATAAATCTAATAATTAAATGTTATGGCAAACTCTCATTTCGAGCACGTTTGCCACTATGCAAAGATAACGTTATTAATTTAATTCAGCCACTTTTAAAGACATGTTTTTTCGGCATTAGGTTATTTCAGTTGCACTTTTCCGTCAACAATCTTTACATCCACTATCCTCAGATGTGCGTCATTGTTGTTATAGTGGAAACTCATTTTCAGATTTCCATCCAAGTCGTAAAACAGCATCTGATGACCTCCATTGTCGTAAACAGGAACACTTACTTGCACCCAAGGGCCTTCGACCTTTCCAGAAGTCGATGTAAGCTGTCCTATGGCATAATTGCCCGACAATCGGGAGAACGAACTCCAAAGCATAAGCAGACAGCCACTTTCGGCATCGCGCCATATAAACGGCGAATCCACTACTGTACCATGGCCCCACGATGCATCGCTGGCCTTGAATAGATACACCGGCTCGCCTATCTTTTCAGTCAAATCGGCCGACAATTGTTGTGCCCAGGTCTCCCCTACTTGATTCGTAACCTGTGGGCCATTCCACTCCTTGGTGAACACTGTCCACACACTTCCATCAGTGTCGACAAACAACGATCCATCAATACACTGTTCCCCAACAGGCGTCACCGACATGCCCTCAAGGCTGTTGGCTATGGGTCGATACGGGCCAAGGATGCCGTTGTCTGACCTGACTGCCGTGGTAAACCGCGGTATGTTCATCGAGTTGACGCTCACAGTAAATAGTGTATAGTAAGCGCCATTCACGCAATAAGTGTCAGGTGCCCAATTGCTGTCGCCATTGGAAGGATTCACCACCGAAAGAACATCGTTGCTGGCATCGTAAACCAGGCCCTTATCGAACCATGTGTCGAGATTATAGCTTTTATAGGCCCGCAATCCGTAATGCAGATTCGACACGCGCGCTGCTGTTATAATGTAATAGCAGCGATTCTCCCGGTCTACAGTAACAAACGGGTCACGTATCGAGAAATTCTGCGGTATGCGCACCTCGGTGTCATCATAGTTGACCACCTCAAACTGACATTGAGAGCGGCCCACTGTCTTTCCGGTTGATTTCATCTTCACCAGCACCACAAATTTCATCTGCAATGTGACGCGTCCTCTCAGGTTGTTGTTTTTCAACACGTTGGCAATGCAACGATTGGTTAGCTCATAGCTTGTCGCTGCGCCGATATCGATGGGGGTATGCGATAAAGTTCGTCCGATGCATTCAAGCTTCACGGCATATGTAACCTCATCGGACGAGTAGCCTGGAGCAGAACTCCAAGTAAAGGTGTTTGCCACATAATCAGCTCCTATACCGCACGTCTCCACACTGCTCCGGAAACTCTCAATCTGCAGATTTGCCTCCTCCACATTTTGGCCTTCGTTTTCACCGGGAACAGGCTCGGAATCGCTGCCACAAGAAGCAAAAATAACAGCGATACACATCATGGCACACAGTATTATAATGTCACGGTTCATTTCAAGTTGATTGTTATAGATATTATCGCAAATTAAGCACAAATAATCGAGGCGACAAACATTTCTGACATAAATCTGCAGCACATTTTTCAGCCGAAGCTACAAATGTCGACGAATTTGTGTAATTTTGTAACAAAAGATAGAATAACAATGAACGTAGCAGAAATAATACAGCAACTCGACCATCCCGGATTTTCGTTCGAGGTGCTTCCTCCTTTGAAAGGCAAAAGCATTGCCCAATTATTCAAGAATATCGACAAGCTCCTTGAATTCAACCCGCTATATGTGAATATCACGACACACCGAAGTGAACTTGTGTATAAAAGCACAGGCGACGGACTGTACCAGCGGGTATCGCAACGCAGCCGCCCTGGAACTGTTGCCGTGGCTGCTGCCATTCAGCAGAAATACCAGATTCCTGCTGTGCCCCATATCATTTGCAGCGGTTTCTCAAAATTTGAGACTGAATACGCCCTTATCGACCTCAGTTTCCTCGGAATAACCAACTTGCTGATTCTCCGCGGCGACAAGGCAAAGCACGAAAGTCGTTATGTGCCGAACGAAAACGGATATTCGCATGCATCTGAACTAATCGACCAGGTTAACGAATTCAACCACGGATACTTTGTCGACGGGACCAACATGGATGTGGTTAGCGACACCAGTTTCTCTTACGGTGTTGCCGGATATCCCGAGAAGCACGATGAAGCCCCAAACATCGATACCGATATTATGTGGCTTAAGCACAAAATCGACAAAGGTGCATCATACATTGTCACCCAGATGTTCTTCGACAACAACAAATATTTCGAATTTGTCGACCGCTGCCGAAAAGCCGGCATCAACGTGCCTATCATTCCAGGGCTAAAGCCTATTGTCACCACTTCGCAGCTGACCATCCTACCTAAGGTATTTCACGTCGACCTTCCCAACGACCTCGCCAATGAGCTGGCTCGATGCGACTCCGACGCCAAAGCCAAGGACCTGGGGGTTGAATGGTGCACTATGCAAGCCCGCGAACTTATCGATAAGGGTGTGAAGAGCATACACTTCTATTCTCTGAACGCAACCGACAGCGTTCGCCGAATTGCACAGAACATTTACTAACAATCATCCCAAAGCATGAAATTCAGCGACGTAATAGGAAACGATGAGGTTAAAGACAGGCTTAGGGCATTGATTGACAACGACCGTATGCCCCATGCAACTCTTCTTTATGGTCCTCCGGGCACATGCAAACTTAAGATTGCATTGGCAGCAGCCCAATATATCCATTGCCAGAACCGTGTGAATGGCGAACCATGCGGTGTGTGCCGTAGTTGCTTGCAACACCAATCGTTTAACCACCCCGATACCATATTCTCATATCCCGTGGTTAAACGCAAAAAATCAACAAAGGCTGCTTCCGAAACAATTTCGGCCGACTATTGCGACGAATGGAAACACTTCATTGCTACAAACGACACCGAGAACTATGAGGCTTGGCAATCGGAAATAAAAAGCGACAACTCGCAGCTCCAGATGTATGTAAGCGAAAGCGACGCTATAATCCACACGCTCAACCTTTCAACTTATTCTTCAAACTATAAGGTACTTATAATGTGGCTGCCCGAGAAAATGGGCGAAGAATGTGCCAACAAACTGCTGAAAATCATAGAAGAGCCTTTCTCTGACACTATTTTCCTGCTCGTGAGCGACAACCCGAAAGAAATCCTGCCCACAATATTTTCGCGTACACAGCGCATTGAGGTTAAGCGTCTTTCAACTGCCGACATTGCCGGATATCTGGTGGCTAAATACAATGTCGACAACGATAATGCACTTGCTCTTGCTGCATATGCCGACGGCAACCTGATTTCTGCCGTTGAGGCCCTTTCGCTCGATAGTGAATCGAAAGACTTCTTCATGCGATTTGTCACCTTGATGCGAATGGCATTCCAACGTGATATCGTTGGCCTAAAACGCTGGTCGGAAGAAGTTGCAGACTACAAACGCGAGAAAGAAAAACGCTTTATGCAATACTGTGTGAGATTGCTCCGGGAAAACTTCATTTTCAATCTCGGGAATCCCACCCTTAACTATATGACTAACGAAGAACGCAATTTCAGTGTGAAATTCGCTCCATTCATCAACGAACGCAATGTTGAGCAGATGGTTGCCGAGTTCAATATAGCAGAAACCGACATTCAAGGTAACTGCAACGCTAAAATAGTACTCTTCGACCTGGCTCTAAAGATTACGAAACTAATACGAAAATGAAACCTTTTCTGGAGTGTGTTGCCGACGCATACCTAAAAAATGAAACCACCAACCTCAGCAACTACTGCTTCATACTTCCTAACCGAAGAAGCGGCTCGTTCCTGAAAATGCACTTCCTTGAGTCGGCTGGTAACAGTGCTTTAATACTACCGGAAATCACTACCATCAGCGATTTCATTGCCGATGTATGCAATCTCGTTGAAGCCAGCAGAGTGGACCTTCTGTTTACCCTCTACAACGAATACGCACGCATTGCCGAGACGAAAGGCAGCGAAATTGCCTCATTCGACCAGTTCATTTTCTGGGGCGACATGATTATCAACGATTTCAACGACACCGACAAATATCTTGTCGACGCCAAGCAACTTTTTGCCAACGTAAAGGAACTGAAGGAAATTAAGTCGACCTTCCTCACCGAGGAGCAGCGCGATGCCATAGCTGAATATTTCGGTCCACAAGCACTACCGTATCAGGATTACGATAATTTCTGGACTCACATCAACGACGACACCAATTCAAAAGTAAGGAACAGTTTCGTAAAGTTGTGGGAAATCCTGTTGCCACTTTACAATGCATTCAACCAAACATTAAAAAATCAAGGAAAGGCATATTCAGGTCAGCTATATCGTCAAGCCTTGAATGTGGTGAAAGAGATGGGTGCTGACGATTTCCGCTATAAGCGATACATCTTCGTAGGTTTCAATATGCTGTCCAAAGCAGAAATCGGAATATTCAAATCCTTGAAAGACAAAGGCATTGCCGATTTTTATTGGGATATGAATTCTTCAATATTCTTCACCGAAGCCAACAAAGGCAGCTTTTTCATCAGAGATTACATTGCCCAATTCAAATCGAAGTACATTATCGAAGACCAAAACGATAATATACCAAAAATCGAGGTAGTTTCCGTCCCTTCAAACTCAGGTCAGCTTGCCTGCTGCTCCGAGATAATCAGCAACCTTGCCAAAGCAGGTGAAATAGCCGATACGGCAAATGCCATCGACACAGCCGTGGTACTCCCCGACGAAAGCCTCTTCATTCCGATGATTGAATCGGTGCCTAACTGCATCAAAAACACCAACATAACCATCGGATACCCGCTCAAATATGCCGCTATTTCCACATTAGTATCGGCATTGGCGATAATGCACAACCGCGCCCGAAAGGAGCGCGATGTCTGGACCTACTTCCACGAGGACATACACAACGTGCTAATTCACCCCTATGTTAAAGCGCTTGCCAGTGAAAAAATCGACCGGTTCTTCGTCGATATGCGGAAAAGAAACCTGTTTACCGTACCCGAAGACGAACTATGCAATATCGACAAAAGCATTTCCAAATTATTCCGCCACATAACCGACCTTAACAACCGAAAGGACGTCATAGCATATATCAACGACGTTATCGACTTGGCGGCGGAAAGTGTTGGCAAAGGAAACAACAAGGCAATAGAACTTGGATTCATTGAAAGTTATCGCACTGAATTGTCGAAACTCGAAGACACTCTGAACCAATACGACATTGACCTGCAAGGCAAAACATTCTTTTTCCTGGTTGAACGCACCATCAATTCCACAAAAATCGCCTTTGAAGGCGAGCCGCTCAAAGGCCTGCAGATTATGGGCGTCCTCGAAACCCGTTGCATCGACTTCAAGAACCTTATCATATTGTCGATGAACGAAAGGGTATTTCCTCGTAAGCACTTTGCGCGATCATTTATCCCTAATGCCATCCGCAGAGCAAACGGAATGTCGATTCCGGAATTCCAGGAATCAATTCTCACATATTATTTCTACCGCATGCTCAGCCGTGCCGAAAATGTGTATCTGGTTTACGACTCACGGACAAAAGGCATTGCTTCGGGCGAAGCATCTCGCTTTATTAAGCAACTTACGCTTCTTTTCGCCCGAGAAAAGGCTATTGTAACCAAAATGGCCAATCTCAATTTAGTTCCACAGAATAACGAGATATTTAACATTTGCAAAGACGACAGGATAATGGGGCTTCTAAAACGCTTCCAGCTCCCTGAAACTGACCCTAATGCCCGTTATCTTTCAGCCAGTGCACTAAAAACATATCTCAAATGTCCACTCGAATTCTATTTTAAATATGTAGAAGGTATCAACGTTGAGGACGAGATGACCGACTTCATCGACAGCTCCACTTTCGGAACCATTGTCCACAACGTGATGCAGGAACTATATTATCCCGGCAAAAAAGGGAGAATAATGAGAGTATCCGATTTCGACGATATGCTTAAGACTCCTCAGAATGCAATCGAAAAGGCAATCGCTGACAACGTGCGAACTGAATATCTGCACAAGCCCAAAGATTCGAAAGACCCTCTGACCGGCGACGCGCTGCTTATTGCCGACGTTATAAAATATTACGTTACAGCAATAGTTGAATACGACAAATCTCTTGCCGAAAAGTCAAAAGGCAAATGTATTGAATTTATTCAGGCCGAAGAAAAAGAAAAAGGTCAATGGGACCTCTATGGTCTGAAGTTCAATTTCAAGCAATATATCGACCGCATCGACTGCATTGACGGTCAATATCGCATTGTCGACTACAAGACCGGAAGCGATGAAATTAATTTCACTTCTATTTCCTCACTGTTTGAGTTGTCCAAAAGCGCAGGCTATAAGAAATCCGGAATTTTCCAGGTAATCCTTTATTGCCATTTCCATAATTATTACAGCAACACCGACATTCCATTCAAACCTGTGATATATACAATTAAGACAATAAAGGATAAAAAGCCGTATGAGATAACAAACGGGAATAATATTGTCAACGATTACAAACAGATAGATAACAATAATAGCGGGCTATCTTTCATTGTATTATTACGCAATGTAATCAGCGATTTGTTCGATAAGGATAAGGCATTCCAACAACAGCAACCTGTTCAAGATGTCTGCAAATATTGTGATTTCAAGGAAATCTGCAAGCCAAGATAATAAAATGAAGCCGCGCCTGAAACCATCTTCAAGCGCGGCTTGCTATATTCTGTGAAACGGAGGTTACAGCAATGAATACTTGTCGATATCCACAATCAAATTGTTATACCTCAGTTCCAATTCAAGCAACTGGTTATGCGCATCGATAAAATACCGCATCTCCATAAGATAATCAAGCAGCGATATCTGCCCGGCATCCAAGGCCTTGCGCAACAACTTTACATTGGTTTTATCGCCAAGCACTGCTTTGTACTCATCAATCTGGCCCTTTAGTTCCGTTGCCTCATCATACCATACCATCATTTGCGACGTTTTCGCAACTTCGTCGCTTTGACGCGCAAACTGAGCCGATATTTTACGTGCCTTTGCCGACGCCACTTTATTACGGCTCGAGAACAACGGCAGGCTCACTCCCACAGTGAAGCCATTGAATTTATCACCCAACTCGTAGGCATACTTATACCCCACCGAAAACGATGGCAACTGCTGCATCTTTGTCACACTCACCTGACGCTCCTCGGCCTCATCAAGCATGGAATAATACATACGCTCAGGATCGTGCTGCATCATTCGCTCCTCATACACCGACCTTCCGGAAAGATGGACGGCAGGATACTCGGTGAGGTTGTCAACAATTCCTGACGGCAATTCATTGTTGCCATTGAGTGCTTTAAGTCGCTCGGTAAGTTGACGGCGTTTAACCGCAAGTTCCTTGGTCCGCCGGTTGGTATTGAGCATCTCAATCTTGAGTTTATTCACATCGAGCACACTGATTTCGCCGTGGTCGAAACCCTTGTCGTATGCATCCTTAATTTGCGACATATCGGCCACAATACGATTATTCAGGCATATTTGCTTGTTGATGTCGATAATTTCGAGGCATATACGTTTGGCCTCGACAAGAATTGTCAGGCATTTCCATTCTCCAAGATAATTCAATGCGCTGATTCGCGAAGCATTGGCCTTTCCCCGCGAAGAATACAGACCGGGCCAATCGATTTCCTGTGCCACACCTATACCCCACTTGTCGCCAACGGCCGAGTTACCGAACAGATATTCGAAATCAAATGAAGTGTCCTTCAGATTGTTTGTCGAACGGATATCACGGTCGGCAGCATCGGTTTCGGCCTCAATGGCCTTTATGTCGAGGTTATTGGTCCTTACCAACGACACTATTGCTTCAATGCAGTCGGCAAATGCGGGCACACTGACCATCGCTGCCATTATTGTTGCTATAATCGTTTTTTTCATCGCTTACTATCCTTCTTATTAATGAAATAATATAACACAGGTACGATAAACACATTCAATACGGTTGACGACAACAGACCGCCGAGAATCACGATTGCCATCGGACTTTGTATCTCATTGCCTGGTGCAGTTGAATTCACAGCCAAGGGAATCAAAGCCAAAGCCGTAGTGAAGGCCGTCATCAATATCGGGTTCAATCGGTCGACAGAGCCGCGGAAAATTATGTCGTGGAGCTCCAAGCCCTCCGATTTCAAGTGATTATATCTCGAAATAAGCAACATACCATTACGTGTGGTGATTCCCAGCAACGAAATGAAGCCTATGATTGCCGGAATGTTAAGTTCTCTTCCGGTAAGCACCAATATGAGTACGCCGCCAATCATTGCCAACGGCAAATTCACGAGAATAATCAACGACTCCTTCACATCCTTGAATTCCTGGTAAAGAAGAATGACGATTATCAGCAGAGCAAGAATCGAAGCAGCAGCCAATGTGCGCGATGCGGTTTCCTCGCTCTCAAACTGTCCTCCATAGCTTACATAGTAACCTTCGGGAAGTTCCACATTGTCGTTAATTGCTTTCTGAATCGATTTCACCGCGCCACGCAAATCGGAATTTGACACATTTGCCGACACCACGATTCGGCGGCTCACATTCTCTCGGTTTATCGAGTTGGGGCCTTCGCTACTTCGCACATCGGCCACATATTCCAAGGGTATCTTGCCCTGGTTGCTGTCAATCATCAACGACTTTATCCTGTCAATTTTATTCACCATTGAATGGTCAGCCTTGACAGTGATGTCAAACGGATATCCATTCTCATATACCTGTGAAACTACCTCTCCCGACAAAACAACATTGATAAACTCGCTGAAATCGTTGATGGTGATACCATAGCGGGCAAGCATGTCGCGGCGTGGGGTTATCGACAGCTCGGGACGCGATACCTGCTGCTCTATGTTCACATCAACTATGCCTGGGATTTCCGAGATAAGGTTCTTTATCTGGCTTCCTGTACGGTAAAGCTGATTCAAATCGCTTCCGAACAGTTTTATGGCTATCTGCGACTGTGAACCTGAAAGCATTGCATCGATACGGTGCGATATCGGTTGTCCTATCTCAATATTGGTTCCAGGTATAGCTGTCAGCTTTTCGCGCAATTCCTTCATGATTTCGCTGCGTGGGCGGTCGACAATTTCGTAAGGGGCCTCAAATTCCGATGCATTCACACCTCGGGAATGCTCATCGAGCTCAGCGCGACCGGTCTTGCGTGCCACTGTCTTTATTTCTGGCACCGACATTATGGCGCGTTCGGCCTCCTGCCCTATTCGATTCGAGACATCGAGCGAAACGCCGGGAACAGTTGCCACATTTATTGTGAACGAACCTTCGTTAAACGATGGCAAGAAACTACGGCCCAATGTGGTGAAGCATATGCCGGAAACCACAAAAAGTGCACCCACAATGCCCAGCGTGAGGTTTCGGTGGCTCAGGCACCATTTCAGCCCGTTACCATAATGCGACTTCAGCATCACCACGAGGCGTGGATCGTTGCCTATTGCCTTATCAGTGGAGCCAAGCAAATAACTGCACAATACGGGAGTTACTGTCAGCGCTACCAATGTCGACGCTAAAAGGGCTACGATAAACGAAATACCGAGAGGTATGAGCAATCGGCCTTCGATTCCCGAAAGGAAAAACAGAGGAAGGAAACTGGCAATGATTATCAACGAGGAATTGAAAATGGGCATACGCACCTCTGCCGAAGAATGAAACACCACATCGAGTGTTGACTGGCGTTCACCATCGGGCAATAGCTTGTTTGCCCGCAAACGCTTGTACACATTCTCCACATCGACAATTGCATCGTCAACCAGTGCACCCATAGCTATTGCTATACCACCAAGGCTCATGGTGTTGAGTGTATAGCCAAACAAATGCAGAATCACAACCGTTATGATTACCGACAACGGAAGTGCCACCAACGAAATAACTGTAGTGCGGGTGTTCATAAGGAAGAAGAACAACACCACAATAACGAAAATAGCGCCTTCAATGAGCGAACGCTGTATGTTAGATATCGAGTTGTTGATAAAGTCGGCCTGCTTGAAAATGTCGGTATACACATTCATTCCATCAGGCATTGTCTTCTTTATCTCAGCAAGTTCTGCCTCTATATCGTCGGTGAGCGAATTTGTGTCGACATTTGGCTGTTTGGTGACAGTTAGCAGCACTGCCGGCTTGTCGTCTTTCGATGCCACACCGAGTTTCGGCAATTTCTCACCTATCTTCACCTCGGCAACATCGCGGATGAGCACAATCCCATTTTCGTCGCTTCTTACCACTGCCAAACCTATGTCGTCGACATTTGATGTGCTAATCTCACCCTTTACAATATACTCGTTGCCATATTCATATATTGTACCGCCACCAACGTTTGTGTTGATGTTCGATGCAGCATTGAGCATCTCGCTAAGCGACACTCCATAATGCTTCATCTTCTCAAGGTCAATCTGAATCTGATATTCACGGATGTCGCCACCCATCACGGTTACTTGCGACACACCTCCAATGCCCAATATCTGTGGTCTAAGTATCTTGTCGGCATAGGTACGCACATCGAGCAATGGGATACTGTCGGAGGTAAGGCCTATGATGAGCATCTCGCCGAGTATCGACGATTGCGGACCAAGCACAGGGCTATCGACATTCTCCGGCAGCTGGCCTTCGATGGTCGACAATTTTTCCGATACTATCTGACGGGCCCGGTAAATGTCCATTCCCCAGTCGAATTCGACCCATACTACAGCAAAGCCGGTGGTTGCCGATGAACGCACTCTCCGCACGCCAGTGGCTCCGTTTACTGCCGTTTCTATCGGAAATATTACCGTCTTTTCTATCTCTTCAGGTGCATAGCCGCGGGCCTCGGTCATTACAACCACCGTGGGCGCATTGAGGTCGGGAAACACATCAACCTCTGAATTGACAGTCACTATGGTGCCAACCACCAGAATCAAACCAGTGATAATCAACACCAGTATACGGTTTTTCAACGAAAAACCAATTATCCTGTTAAGCATAGCTGAAACTGTTAATGTTGATGATTACAAGCCGAGGGTATTTCGGAGGAATTTGCTGCGAGACGAACAAACATTGCTCCCTCAGTAACCACTTCCTCTCCGGCTTTCACTCCGCTAAGTATCTCCACACGGTTACCGTCGGATTCTCCAGTTTCCACACGACGTTTGTCGTAACACTCTTCATCAAGACGGACAAACACATATTTGCTGCCAAGTTCTTCCTGTATGGCACTCTCGGCAACAGCCAAGGCATTGTCGCGCCCCGCACCTATGAGGTATACCTCGACATACGAACCAGCCGATACCATATTGCTGCCGTTAAATTCAATCATTACAGGAATATATCCCTGTATGGCCGATGCATTAGGCGACGACACCACCTTACTGTTCAATTCAGCAAGAGATATGGCCGATTCGCTGTACGTCGGCTTTATGTTGGCACTCTTGATTGTCGGAATCACATTGTAATAGCGCTCAGGCACATCAGCACGAAGCAGTAGTCGGGCATTTTTCCGAACTGTGGCTATTGATGTTCCTGCATCTACGTATTGGCCATCGCTCACGTTGAGCTGAGCCACTACTCCGCTAATTGCCGTGGTGGCAACATTTCCGCCTTGCGGACGATAGGCAAGTTTTGCCTTTTCATATGCATCGACGGCGGCAAGGTATTCGCGCTCGGTTACAATCTTGTCATTATATAAAGGTGTCAGACGGTCGAGTTCCCGTTTGGCTGTTGCCAACGTTACTTTTGCTGCCTCGTTAACATCGCCGCCCACCATGCCGGTGGCTGTTATCGAGCATATACGTTGTCCGGCACGCACTGCCACACCAAGCGACATTCCGCTGGCCAATCTCACATTGCCTGATGTTGGAGCCACAACATCGTACGAATCACCTTGTGCCGGCAGTATCTCGCCCGATACTTTTATCACCTTGCTGAATGGTGCCGGCTCTACTTTCTCGGTCTTAACCCCATATTTTTCGGCCTTTGCACAATCAAGCACAATTTCTGCTGCTGATGACTCATGGTCATGGTCGTGTTCATGATCGTGATCGTGGTCGTGATCGTGGTCGTGAGCATGCTCCTCAGTTTCGTGGTCATGAGCGTGGTCGTGCTCGGAGTGGCCATTACTGCTGTTGCATCCCACCATCATCATGATGTATGCAACCATCAAAATATATTTTATACGCATAACTTCTTATGTATTAAGTATTTACAATTACGCATACAGCATTGGCTGTACACGAATATAAAAAGCAATTAATAATGCATGAGTGAAGTTATGCTACAGGTGGGGCTCTGAATCGTTGAAGTGTGTGGTAAAATTCCTGTGTAGAAGGAAGTATATAAGGCGTTCTTTCGCTATATGCCACGATTTGCGGAGCTACGACACACTCCGGCAGAACACCAAAGCCAAACAGCTGGCTCGACAAATTATTCACATGGTTGCGTATCGACAACTGTTTAGATGCAATTATCTGCCCAAGTTTACCCGAGCAGTTTCGTTCATCGTCTTCGCTTGAATGCTTATGATTATGCCGGCAGAAACTATGGCGTGCAGTACAACCATTGTGTGCATGGTGATGCACATTCACATTGTGAAACAGATACAGACACATTGCACCGTTATCATCATGATGGTGATATTGTATTACCGACGTCGACACAAAAATCATCGAAATCAGCACAGCGAAATATGACTGCAAACGTCGTTTCATTCCTCGAACGCAAAAGTACCACTTTTTGCCGATAGAATCAACTACGATATCACTCATTATTAACGTTTTATATTCAATTAACAATTCACAGACAGAAACAATAATGGGGAGCACCACTAAATGGCATTCCCCATTATTGTTGATTGTCACAACGTTTTTTCCGTTATTCATCGTCGTCATCGTCGTCGAAATCAAGTTCAAAGTCATCGAAATCGTCATACATGGCATCAGTAAACTCGGCAAGCGCTCGGCCCTCCTTCTTTGTAGGACGGCCCAATCCCTTCTGACGGTCGATGAATCCGCTTATGCGCGCCATCTCCAGCATGTCGTACTGGCTCTTCGGTGTCAGGTTTCGCAGATACTCCGGCACGAGCTTGGCTCCAACACGGTTTTCAATAAGCCCAAGCACCTCGAATGTGTATGTGATAGGAGGCTTGCGAACATCAATCACTTCGCCAACCTTTAGCGGACGCGATGGTTTCACTGGCATGTTGGATATCGTGACTCGTCCCTTCTTACAGGCATCGGTGGCTATTGAACGAGTCTTGAATATTCTCGTGGCCCAAAGCCATTTATCAATCCTTACTTCCCCCTTAGGCATATTATTTATTATTATAATGTGTCATTGTAAACGACAGCCCCGACAAGCAGAACGACTTTATAGCGTCGACGGCCAGCTGCAAGCGCTCCGGCATGGCTGCCTGTTGCTCGGGTGTGAAATTGCCAAGCACATACTCTATCTGCATTCCACGCGGGAAATCGTTGCCTATTCCAAAACGCAGACGGGCATAATTCTGGGTGCCTAGCTTGGCTGCAATGTCCTTCAGGCCATTATGCCCGGCATCGCTTCCTTTTCCTTTCAGACGCAATGCACCGAAAGGCAACGCCAAATCGTCGACCACTATAAGGACATGGTCGATATCGAACTTCTCTTTCTGCATCCAATATGCCACAGCATCACCACTCAGATTCATGTAGGTCGACGGCTTCAGCAGTGTGAGAATCTTGTTTTTCACCCTCACTGTTGCCACATCGCCATATCGCTGTGTTGTGAAAACAATATTGGATGCCTCAGCAAAGGCATCCAATACTTTAAATCCAATATTGTGGCGGGTATTTCGGTACTCTGCACCGATGTTACCCAAGCCGACTATAAGATATTTCATTAATTCAAACGAATCTTGATATCATTAAGCCTTAGCCTGTGCACCACGGGCAGCACGAGTCAACTGAACGGCGCAAACCACAGCATTCTTAGCGTTAACCACTTCGAATCCATCGTAGTGGAGGTCGCCAACCTGGATTGTCTTGCCAAGTTCGAGGGCGTCAACGTTGATAACTACACGTTCTGGAATTTCCGAGTAGATAGCTTTTACCTTGAGTTTCTTCATCGAGAGGCTCAACTTACCACCGGCCTTTACACCAGCTGCGTGACCTTCGAGCTTAACAGGCACTTCAACAACCACCGGTTTCTTGTCGTTTACTTCGAGAAGGTCCATGTGGAGAATAGTGTCCTTTACTGGCTGGAACTGGAGGTCCTTGAGGATTGCTTTTCTTGTTACACCGTCAAATGTCAAGTCAATCTCGAATACATCTGGCGAATAAACCAGCTTGCGTACATCCTCAGCCTTAACTGTAAGGTCAGTAGTGATGATACCCTTGTTGCGGGCGCCAAGTTCTACTACTTTCTGACCTGCCAAAAGTGTACCGTTGTAAGGAAGTTCTACAACTTCACCACCGTTAAGCACTACAGGAATCAAGTTCTCTTCGCGAAGCTTTGCTGAAGCCTTCTTGCCAAGTTCTGTTCTCGGCTCTGCGTTTAATTTGAAAATTTTCATCGTTTTTGTTTTTGTGTTACTAAAAATTAAGTTATTTGCCCCTTAATTTCCCATCACACGGTATTTTTAAAAAGCGGTGCAAAGTTACTAATTTATTGGCTTTCATACAAGTCATCCAACGAAAAATATCCAAATTCATTTCAAAATGCTTCATATGCTAAGCCTCTGCCTTTTGAATCCTCATTTATTCGATATCCTGAAGCTCGTCGATTGCCATCATGTCTGGCATTTCGGCATCGATATCTTCTGCCTCATTTCGATACCGGGCAGATTCACACATTGCACTGATTATCTTCAAAATCGACTTCAGCGAATTGTCCGATTCTGGGTCGTCTATCGACCCCTTGAATTGCATCGACTTGGAATCCTTGATTGCAAAGTCTAAACTTCCGGAAATGTCAGCACCTACTGCACTGCCAAGTCCATAGCTTACTGCACTACCCGATTCTCCTGTAGTGGCATGTAATGCAAGCATATTGCCTTTAAAATCCGGCTTTGACTCCGACGGCCTTGTTTCCTGAGTGTTTGAGACAACGAAGCAACCGTCGCGCTCGCTGAATGACAATTCCACGCCCGGCATTACCGGTCCAACCTTATATATTCCATCGCGCTTCTCACAACTTATGCCGTAGGTCTTACACAGCTGAACCATCAATTCCTCCAGTTGCGGCACATCGTCCGACTCAATCACTGCAGTAAATTTCGGTACTATCGAATAAGCATCGTACACCAAACCAACAGCCACATCGCCTTTAATCGTTGCCAAAGCTTCATTCAACTTCTGCTTTACCTCTTCGTTGCCCATACCAGCCATCGAAAGAACCGACATAATTGGCAACTTGAGAAGCTTTTCTCCATTAAGACCGATGCCAAACGACACTGTGCTGCCATCGGGAAGCATCGACAAGACCTTGCCACCATGCATCGGCTCCAATACCGATTCAAGCATCCGCATAGGCTCCGATTCGGCATGCGACAAATCAACATCAACCACAACCGATTCCTTTTCGAAATTCACATGCGACACCACATAACCGTTGGCCGACACAATACCGCCCATCATATTTCCGTATCTTGCGCCAACCACATTTCTCAACAATCGGTCAGCCACTTTGCCTTCGGTGAAAACCGTCATGTCGTCGTTACCGGATAGTGCCTCCGACATATCCTTGCTAATGCTTTTCTGCTTAGTCCCGGCCTCAAACAGTTTGGCAATAGCATTGCCATCGGTGCCAGCTATGCATTTATCGCCGTAAATACCGAAAACCTTTCCATCAAGCTCATACACTTTAACATCGCCTATCAAGGTCTCCACAAACGATGCCTCAGCCAACGATTGGGCAAATTCATCGGCATCTCTCAGCCCAAACAAACAATATGCCTTCTCTAATGAGGCATCAGCAAACAAATACGATGCCGCATCGGCATCAATACCTTTTACTTCAGTCTGAAACGGCACAACGATTTCCTCGGGTACTGTAATCGGTCCGTTATCGGCCGATATCCCAGCCTTGGCAAGCACCTCGTGGGTGTTTATCTTTACCACAAGTGCCGAATCATCGGGCACCATCGTCAACAAATCGCCGTTATTTGTGCACGAAACCACCGCAAGCAGCACACACGCAAGCAGCGAACCAATAAATTTCCTTCTGAGAATCATAATCGTAATCATCTTATGTCGTACAATCACAAATCTACAAAAAACGTAGATATTTCAACATTAAAATCAAGAAAATATCCAACGCTGTGTAATTGTCAACGCACCCTGTTCAATAATGCGCTGTCACTACATTAAAATAATGTATCAAAGTGATTTTTTAGCGGTATGTTTCGCAAAGATTTTGCTATATTTGCAGATATTGCCACACTGAAAGGCAAAAAGGTGTTATATTATTCTGAACTAAACTATTTTGTTATGTTTAACGAAAATGATATTAAGTTGATAGAGAAAAAAGGTATTAAGCTATCAACAATTGAAGAACAGTTATCGAGATTCAAAAACGGTTTTCCTTATCTGAAAGTTGTTTCGGCAGCTTCAATAGGTAACGGCATAATAAAACTCAACAAAACCGAAGAAACCGAATGCATCTACACCTGGGAAGAATTCCTATTGCGCGGCGGCAGTGTTGAGAAGTTTGTTCCAGCTTCCGGTGCCGCAAGCCGTATGTTCAAGAACATGTTTGCGTTTCTCAATGCCGATTACGATGTTCCCACAACCCAATTCGAAAAAGATTACTTTGCCGGAATCCACAACTTTGCCTTCTTCAATGCCCTTAACAACGCCTGCACCAAGCACTGCGGCAAGGACATCGACACATTGCTTGCCGAAGGCAATTACAAGGAAGTGGTGAAAATGATGCTCACCGCCGATGGCCTCAACTACGGCAATCTGCCTAAAGGCGTGCTTCAGTTCCACAAATGCTGCGGCGAAATCCATACCGCCATCGAGGAACATCTTGAAGAAGGTGCTCAATATGCCAGCGATAAGGACAAGATGGTCGACATCCACTTCACAGTATCGCCCGAGCACCGTGAACTTTTCAAGAAGGTTATCGAAGCCTGCGGTCCTAAACTTGAAGCCAAATATGGCATTAAATACAACATCACCATGTCGGAACAGAAATCGTCAACCGACACAATTGCCGTCAACAAGGACAACACTCCATTCCGCAACTCCGACGGCTCGTTGCTGTTCCGTCCTGCCGGCCATGGTGCTCTTATTGAGAATCTCAACGAGCGCAATGCCGACGTGGTTTTCATCAAGAACATCGACAATGTGGTTCCAATGTCGAAACGCGATATAACCATCCGTTTCAAGCAAATAATCGGCGGATACCTTATCCTTCTGCAAAAAGCAATTGCAAAATACCTTACTCTCATCGATTCGGGCAACTACACCATCGAAGACCTTCGCGAAATAATCCACTTTGTTCACGACAAACTCAGCATCAGATATTCTGAGACGAAATTCCTTGACGACAGTGAGCTGGCAATATACCTGCGCGACAAGCTTAACCGCCCTATCCGCGTGTGTGGTGTGGTGAAGAACGACGGCGAACCCGGCGGTGGCCCATTCATCGCTTTCAACTCCGACGGCTCTTATTCTCCACAGATTCTCGAAAGTTCTCAATTCAGCGACGAATCGAAGGGCTTGATGGCCGAGGCCACTCACTTCAATCCGGTCGACCTGGTTTGCTACATCAAGGATATCAACGGCGAAAAATTCAATCTTCCCGACTACGTTGACCACAACACCGGATTTATTTCCGAGAAATCAAAGGACGGAAAAGAATTGCGTGCCCTTGAACTGCCAGGTCTCTGGAATGGTTCGATGAGCGACTGGAACACAGTATTCATTGAAGTGCCTGCCGAGACTTTCAACCCAGTGAAGACGGTCAACGACTTGCTTCGCCCGATGCACCAGCAATAAAACCGAGTCGTCATGGCACAAAAAAGTCGTATCACTGTGCTGCTATCACTTCTCATCGTTGTCAGTTTATCGTGCATTCCCACTAAGGCTGCCGATAAAACCGACAATGTGAAGACATTGACACAAGCACAGTTTGCCGAACTGGTTTTCGATTACACCAAACCGGCCAGCGAATATGCATTCCTTGGAAAACGTCCGGCAATTATCGATTTCTATGCCGTATGGTGCGGCCCCTGCCGAAAACTTTCACCAATTGTAAGCGAACTTGCCAACGATTATGCCGGCAAAATAGATTTCTATAAGGTCGATGTTGACAGTGCCGAGCAACTGTCGAAAGCGCTTGGCATCAGCTCCATTCCTATGCTGCTCTTTGTCCCGGTTGAGGGGAAGCCTCAATCTATCGTCGGTCTATACCCCAAACCGGAAATTATCGAAGCCATTAACTATATGTTTTTCAGGACTTCTAAATAGTATTACCATAAAAAAACAGTGGCGGGGACATAGCCTCGCCACTGTTTTTTTGTCAAAAAGTGAAATGTAGCTGCACCCGCAATCCACTCAAGTCAACACCAGGCGTATCTCGGTAGCTTAGACGCCACACATAATCCAAACGAAGGAACGTGAGGATATTATCAATACCCGCCCCTATTTCCATATAAGGTTTCTTGTCCATAGGCTTACAGTGCGCCTCATAGGGGAAGCGGAACAAGTCGTTGTTGGTGGCCGGATTGTTCTTGTCGCTCAATGAACCATAAATGCCACGGAACGACACGACCTCGCGAAGCTTAAGGTATTTAATGAGAGGTATGCGGTTAAACAATGCTCCATTGGCCCAATACGTCAAGTCCCACGACACATACTGGTCGTTGGCAAACTCCATCGCATTCATTAATGCAAACGACTCGGGCTGAATAGTGTACGAAAGGTTGGCATTTGGCAGCAACAGGTTGATATACGGCACTTCACTCCATATCTTGCCACCCTTAACCAACACATCGGCATATCCGAATGCCGAAAACCAGAACCGTTTCTGCACACTCACCTCGGTGCGGTTTATGCAGAATTTCGACCCAAGAAAGCCTTTGGGCGCTATAGTCTGTTTAACCGTGAATATCGGTGCATCGAAATTAATAGGATAGCGCTGTGTTTTCGACTGATAGAATTTCTCACCTGGCGCATATCGCAGCGTCAAATCAAACGAAGCCTCGGAATAATCACGGTAAAGGTTGCCGAAACCGTCCTCGAACGGCATATACTGCGTGGCTATCTGCTTTTCATAGCCAAAACCTGCTGTGAGAGAGAATCCTCCTCGATGCTCATATTTATATTCCAAGCGTGCCAGACGCTTGTATGTCATCTTGTCGTCCTTCTTGCGTTTCAATGCCAGAAACACATTATCCATATTGGTAAACAGATACTGTTGGCCAAGTTGGTCGACATCATACTTATATGATGCCTTGATTGAATGAACGGGGAACTCAAGCGAATGATATTTCTTCTTGTTGAACGAATATTCCAGTTCGGCATTATACTTCAGTTCCTTGTCCTTGAAACCATATGCCACATATCCTCGGGCAAACAGATGTTTACTCAAATTAGCTGTTGTGATACCTCCTGTACGCAAGCGGAATCCCTCAAGAGAGTTTCCACTGAACATGGTGTTCATTGGTCCAATATCAAACTTGCTGTTTTTCTCTCGAGTAGGCACATACCCAGTTATCAGCGCGCTAAGCACCTTTTCTGACCAGTAGAACACCGGCACCTCGCGTAGCTTTGCCAGCAATCGATGGGTTTGCCCCTCGCCCTGCCCTATCGTACTCTTGCGGTTGTCCTTCCAAAACTCTTCAGGCTGTAGCTGTGCATCATCGAGAACTATCTGCGTACCGGCCTTCTGAAAGTATTCCTGATTCTCAGGCTCGGCAAAACTATGATTCGAATAGGCAGTGAATCGCCGCGCATAAAGGCCCTGAGCTCCGGGCACTATCTGAAGTTCCACTATCATATCGTCCGACATCTTCAACCGGCTTCCATCGGGTGCCTTAACATAATCCTGCTGAATATACATGTTCTGCACATAATTCAGGTTTATCGACTTTGGCACATCAAGTTTCACCCGCTTGATAAACAATGTTGTGTCGTTCAGGGGTACATATATACGGCCAAGGAATCCGAACGTCTCGGGAGTGTGTGGCACAAAACTGAGTTCAATGCACCGCTCTCCCTCAACATCGATGGTATCGGTGAGATAATACTTATAAAAGTTTGTGCCGATATTCGAAAGCGGACTCACAAAGCGATTCTGCATTATCGCCACATCGTTGCCAAAGATATCTATCTCGCGAAGCACATCCTCGGCAAACACCTGCATGCTCTCTTCGTCGAATATTTCATCAATTCCACTCCGATGCTGCCCCTTCACTATCTCCTTCTCCGAACGCGGACTCTTGCGATATATAACCTCCGAGGCCTTTTCCTTTACCGATACATTTAATATTGGTTTCCCTGAAACCTCTGACGTATCAACAAAATCGAACAGGAAATTGAATTTCTTATATATCCACCCAGTCTTTTCCTCTTTCTTGAAATCGTTCAGCGCCAGACTTATCTTCTCATATTTATCGTAGCTGAAATAGTCGTTGTTGCGAGGGTCGTACATGTGCTTGCGCTTCATCAACTTCTCGACAAAAGCCACAGCAGGGTTGTTCTTCTTCGAATATTTCTCTTTCTTGGGCTTAACCACCACCTCTTTCAACGCAAGCCCTGTGGGGACCAGATCAATGATGATATCGTTTTTCTGTCCTTTCTTTACGAATACCGTCTTATCGTTGTACCCTATCGTCGAAACCTCCAATGACGTGAATATGGCTGTGGTAACTATCTCAAACCTCCCGTTTTCGTCGGTCAACGAACCGCGGTCAGATCCTTTAAGAAATATTGCTGCATACGCTACTGGTTCGTGTGTAACCGAATCGCGCACCAATCCCACTATTTCGGTCCGCTGGCCGGCTCCCGCCGCTTCCATTATGCCGATAGCCATCAGCATCAGTGTCAGTATATAGTGAATAGCTCTGCTTTGATTCATCAAAAAATTCTATCGTTTCTATTGACCTCGAACAGTATTACAATTAATTTTGCAACATTCGTTTAGTCTAACTTTATTTTTGCTCCGGCAAAATTACTAAATTATATACTATCCGAATACATAATTATTTCTAAATTAGTATTACAAATGGGAATTGAAATAGAGCATAAATACTTAGTGGTTAACGATAAATACCGCAATATGGCATCATCGAGCCACAGAATAATGCAGGGATATCTTTCACGCGAGCCGCAACGCACAGTTCGCATCCGTGTGAAAGACAAGCAAGGTTTCATTACCATCAAAGGGAAAAATGTAGGCGACACTCGTGCCGAGTTCGAATACCCTATCCCTATCGACGATGCCATGCAACTGCTCAACATGTGCCTGCCCACCGTTATCGAGAAAACACGCTACTTAGTGCCGTTCGAGGGCCACACATGGGAAGTTGACGAGTTTCATGGTGCACGCCAAGGTCTCGTTGTAGCCGAAATTGAAATCGGCAACTCCAACCAGCAATACACCCTGCCCCCATTCGTCGGACAGAACGTAACCGGAAATCCTGATTACTACAACTCAAATCTCTAATTGTCGCGAAGCTCAAGCGACACCACATTCTCAACGTGGTGAGTGTGGGGGAACATGTCAACCGGCTGGATGGCAGTAACCCGATATTTCGCATCAAGCAGCTGAAGGTCGCGAGCCTGGGTAGCTGGATTGCAGCTAACATAAACAATGCGACGCGGCGAAGCATTCAATATCACCTTTACCACATCGTCGTGCATACCTGCACGCGGAGGGTCGACAATCATCACGTCGGGCACGCCATGCTCCCTGACAAAATCGTCGGTAAGAACATCTTTCATGTCGCCGGCATAGAACAATGTGTTGTCGATTCCGTTGACTTGCGAGTTAAGCTTGGCATCCTCGATAGCCTCGGGAACATACTCTATTCCCACCACCTTTCGGCACTGGCGTGCCACAAAGTTGGCTATCGTGCCTGTACCGGTATACAAATCGTACACCAACTCGTCGCCGGTGAGACAGGCAAAGTTACGTGCCACCTTATATAATTCATATGCCTGCAGCGAATTGGTCTGATAGAACGACTTCGGACCGATACGGAAACGCAATCCTTCCATCTCCTCTTCTATATAGTCGCGGCCGCTGTAGGTTATCACCTCCTGGTCGCCGATAGTATCGTTAACCTTCAGGTTGATTACATACATCAGCGATGTTATCATCGGGAAACGCTCCTTTACTGCACCCATCACATCGTCAATGGCTGCCGGGTTATCCTCGCCGAACACCACCACCAGCATCACCTCGCCGGTGCTAACAATCCTCACCATTATGGTGCGCATCAGCCCGCTCTGCCCACGAAGGTCGTAGAACGTATACCCCTTGCCAAGAGCATAATTGCGGATAAACAGGCGAATCTCGTTCGACAGATTGTCCTGAAGCCAGCACTTCTTGATATCGAGCACCTTGTCGAAAGCACCGGGAATGTGGAACCCTGCCGCATTACGGTCGGTGAACTGTTCCTCGCTGCGCATCTGCTCGAATGTGAGCCACGACTTGTTTGAAAAGGTATATTCCAGTTTATTGCGATATTCGGTGGTATGTTTCGAGCCAAGTATCGGGCTTATGGGCGGCAATTCCACCTTGGCAATGCGTTCCAATGCATCTGCCACCTGCTGTTGCTTGTATTTCAGCTGATAATCATATGGGATATGCTGCCATTTGCAACCACCGCACACACCGAAATGCTCGCAAAATGGCTCTATTCGAATGGGAGATGGCGTTAACATTTTTTCAATGTGCCCCTCACCATAATTCTTCTTTTTCTTGTCTAATTTAACGTCTACAACATCGCCTGGCGCACCATAGGGAATAAACACCACCATTTCGTCAACTCGAGCCAGACTCTTGCCCTCGGCTGCAACTCCACTTATCTCAACCGATTCCAATATTGGCAATTGTTTCTTTTTCCTCACTTCTGTAAGCTTTTTCGTTGGTTTTACTCCACAAAATTAGTGATTATCGGCATTTTTAGCGAGCATTTTCTCATTTAAATAAAGATTTGGGATAAAAAAAAGCCCTTTTTCTTTCATAAGTTGCCCAATTAATATATATTTGCAAATAATAGTGACAACTATACATTAGCACTAATAATAACGATTACTATTTTTTATAAACACTTTTATTTCAATGAAAAGAATTTACACTTTCGGTAACGGTCACGCAGAAGGCCGTGCCGATATGAAGAATCTTCTCGGTGGAAAAGGAGCCAATCTGGCTGAAATGAATCTCATCGGTGTCCCTGTCCCCCCAGGCTTCACCATTACCACTGAAGTATGCACCGAGTACAACGAACAAGGCCGCGATGCCGTTGTTCGCCTTATTGAAGAAGACGTTAAAAAGTCTATTGCCCATATCGAAGCCCTCACCGGCAACAAGTTCGACGACGATAAGAACCCGTTACTTGTGTCGGTCCGCTCAGGTGCTCGTGTTTCTATGCCAGGTATGATGGACACCGTCCTTAACCTCGGTATGAACGATAAAGTGGTTGAAGCCCTCTCTGAAAAGTCAGGTAACCCGCGTTTCGCTTGGGACAGCTATCGCCGTTTCGTTCAAATGTACGGCGACGTTGTACTCGGCATGAAGCCTAAGAACAAAACCGATATCGACCCATTCGAAGAGGTTATCGAAAAAGTTAAAGCCGAAAAAGGCGTGAAATTCGATACTGAACTCGATGTCAACGACCTCAAGACCCTCGTTAAGCTCTTCAAGGAAGCTGTCCTCAAAAACACCGGTAAAGATTTCCCCGAAAGCGCTTGGGAACAGCTCTGGGGTGCCATCTGCGCAGTATTCGACAGCTGGATGAACGAACGCGCTATCCTTTATCGCCAAATGAACCAGATTCCCGAAGAATGGGGTACTGCCGTTAACGTGCAGGCCATGGTTTACGGCAACATGGGTAACACTTCGGCCACTGGTGTGGCATTCACCCGCGATGCTGCCACCGGCGAAGACATTTTCAACGGCGAATACCTCATCAACGCCCAAGGAGAAGACGTGGTTGCCGGCGTTCGCACTCCTCAGCAAATCACAATCGAAGGTTCGCGTCGCTGGGCTAAGCTCCAAGGCATCTCCGAAGAAGTTCGCGCAAGCAAATATCCTTCGCTCGAAGAATCAATGCCTGAATGTGCCGCCGACCTCATCGCAACTCAGCAAAAGCTCGAAGACCACTATAAAGATATGCAGGACCTCGAGTTCACTATCCAGAACGGTAAGCTCTGGCTGCTCCAGACACGTAACGGCAAGCGCACAGGTGCCGCTATGGTGAAAATCGCAATGGACCTCCTCCGTGCCGGCGTTATCGACGAAAAAACAGTGCTCCGCCGCATGGAACCACAGAAACTCGACGAACTCCTCCACCCCGTATTCGACAAGGCCGCACTCAAATCGGCTAAGCTCGTTGCAAAGGGTCTCCCGGCTTCGCCAGGTGCCGCTACAGGTCAAATCGTATTCTTTGCCGACGACGCTGAAGCTTGGGCTGAACGCAAGAAAAAAGTCATCATGGTTCGCCTCGAGACTTCGCCCGAAGACCTCCGCGGTATGAACGTTGCTCAAGGCATCCTCACAGCCCGTGGCGGTATGACATCGCACGCTGCAGTTGTGGCTCGCGGTATCGGCAAATGCTGTGTTTCGGGTGCCGGCGAAATCAAGGTTGACTACAAAGCCCGCACAGTAGAAATGGGCGGTAAAGTATATAAAGAAGGCGATTGGATTTCGCTCAACGGTAGCACCGGCGACGTTTACGACGGCCTCGTTTCTACTGTCGACGCTGAACTCTCCGGCGACTTCGCTGCCATCATGAACCTCGCAGAAAAATATACAAAGGTTGACGTTCGCACAAACGCCGACTCCCCACGCGACGCTCGCGTAGCCCGCAAGTTCGGCGCTAAGGGTATCGGTCTGTGCCGCACCGAGCACATGTTCTTCGAAGGCGACCGCATCAAGGCCATGCGCGAAATGATTATTGCCAGCGACGAAGAAGGCCGCCGCTTAGCTCTCGCCAAACTGCTCCCGATGCAGCGCAGCGACTTCGAAGGAATCTTCGAAGCAATGGACGGTCTAGGCGTGACAATCCGTCTGCTCGACCCACCGTTGCACGAATTCGTTCCTCATCAGTTAGCAACACAGAAAGAGCTCGCCAACGAAATCGGTATCCCGGTTGAAAAAGTGAAAGCCGTTTGCGACAGCCTCGAGGAATTCAACCCGATGCTCGGCCACCGCGGATGCCGTCTGGGCAACACTTATCCCGAAATCACCGAAATGCAAGCCCGCGCAATCATCGAAGCCGCTCTCAACGTTAAAGCTCGAGGAATCGACGTTCATCCAGAAATCATGATTCCGCTCGTAGGCGTTCTCAAAGAGCTCGAACTCCAGGCTAAGATTATCAACGACACCGCAAAGAAAGTGTTCGAAGAACGCGGCGACACCGTTCCTTACAAGATCGGTACAATGATCGAGGTGCCTCGCGCTGCACTCGTTGCCGACCAAATCGCTAAGGTTGCCGACTTCTTCTCATTCGGTACAAACGACCTCACCCAGATGACATTCGGATACTCTCGCGACGACGCTCCTAAATTCCTCAAGTTCTACAAAGACCTCGGTATTGTCAAGACCGATCCATTTGCAGTACTCGACCAGGAAGGCGTTGGCCAGCTCGTAGAGATGGGTACCCGCAAGGGGCGCGCTACAAAGCCAGAGCTCAAAGTAGGTATCTGCGGCGAGCACGGCGGCGAGCCATCATCAGTTAAGTTCTGCGCAAAACTCGGAATGAACTACGTATCATGCAGCCCATTCCGCGTGCCCATCGCCCGCGTAGCAGCGGCGCAAGCAGCAGTAGAAGAATAAATATCGAAAATAACCTATTATAGGTAATACCAGTCAGTTAGGCTGTAACACTCTGAAATTTCGGAGGTTACAGCCTAACTTGCGCTTAGGGCTTTCGTTCATTTGGCATCGCTTTGTGAGTACAAATAAACCTATATGTTGACCAATTGTTGACCATTTTTTAGAGGCTGTTGACCACGTGTTTACCATTTGTTGACTAGCGCAAGTGTCTTTAATTCAGTTAATTAGTCAGTACTGAAAGAATTGAAAAATATAATGGTAGAGTTGCTATCGTAAAAAATAAATCTATGCGATTATTGAGATAGGTACTAATAAGTATCACTCAAAATCTTGCTCGTGCATCTTCATCTTTCAGTAATTTAAAAAGTTCATTATCTATTTCTGCGCAACGGAATTGTTTTCTCAATCCTTTAATCGAATAAGTTGGTTTACTCTTGCCATATTTCGATGTGTTTTCAGCAGCCATATTAGTTGCAACATAATCAGATGATGCGACTAAATGCCAAAATGGTTCGTGCTGCATATGGAAGTATGGTTTAGTTACTTCAGGAGTGAATATGGGAGATTTAGCATAGAATTTCTTTACATTAGCTTTGAACGTCTTTACCAAAACGTCGGAAAGTTCTATGTGATTATCGGTAATAATACAACGCTCAACAAGGTCTATTACAGACAACAAAAGCAATGCTTTATGTGGAGCTGGTTTGCTAAGTTTCATAGCAGTGTGTAGCGAAGAAAAGCAGTCTGCGTAGTATCTAAAATATTTCATTTATTAATGAGTTTCTTGTGAGCTTTTAATAATCTATTAGGATTAATCTTTTCAACAGCCCAAAAAAGAACAACGGCTACGCCGCCAAAGCTCGACGGCGGTGCCGGAACGCCACAAGTAAATTATTGTCAACTATTATCGGAGATTTGTTTATTATACTCATCTCTAATAGCCTTATAGATTTTAGATAATATAACAAATGGGCGGACAATCCAATACAATACTCCACGCTTAGTTTTAGATGTCTCCTGTTTTGGCTTAGGCTGCGTATAACTCTTAATATAGAATCTATTAGTAGGTATAATAAGCAGTAGGAAATATGCCCCATAGCACAACACCGAAGTGGCAGCTGTTTCATCATCTATATATTCATCAAAACGATATTGATAAATATCGCTGATATATTCATAATGAATGGAGCAGAAAGCAGCAATGAAACTAATTCCGAGAATGAGAAACGAAACAAAATTAACGATAGAAAGAATCTTTGTTATCTTGGCAGCTTTGGGATTTACATTACCAATATTTTTAAAGTAACGGAATGCGAACAAAAGAGCGCCAAGTATACAAAAAACATATAAAATAATGAAGATAAGGCATTTAATATTTAGGTTGTGCCGATAATTTGCTTCCGCTACTTGCCATTCGCTGAAAGAATCGAGATCTAATTCTTTTGCGACTTCTATAAATTCAGCATCTAAATAGTCAAACGTATTGGTGCCTGAGGACCTATTAACTTCTTTATCAACATAAAAGTTAAGTTCATAAGCACGATTATTTGCAAAAATCGTAAGATGCTTTTTGAATAAAGTCGGATTATCAGACCCCGGTGAAATTGCTGCATAAGTAGGTGTCTCTATTGCAGAATAAGGAGCAAAGTCCTTTGATATATGATAAAAAGATGAATCCGAAACAAATTCATTTATAATGTTTGTATAGACTGAATTTTCATTACCTTTAGAACTTTCTATTTCGCTATCTAAATCATAAATACGCATAACAATCCCCCGCCCGTATGTTTTGGAAATAGTGTCAGAATCGTAATAATGAAATGTGTTTAATAATCGAGTGAAAGGGAACTCAGGCTCTTCAGAAGGAATTTCTTCCCAATGGTGACCCATCAATACTGGAGTATGAGTCGTAGTAATAGAAGAAATACGATTATATCCTCCTCTATTTTCTAATTCAACCTTGTCTCGAATGTTTCCAATCCGTAAATCTGAATAGCGACCATTTGGGAAATACCATCCTTTGTATTCCCCATACATAGGGCGGTAAAATCTATCGCGGTCAATCTCAGTAATACTTGCCATTGTTATAGCAACTGCAATAATAAAAACGCAGTATATCCAAATATGCCTCGCAATTTTCTTGTGAGGAGTTACGGCTGGCTTGAAAGGTTTCTTTGAATTACGAAGCCAATCAATGAAAGCATATATAGCGTAAATAAGTAAGAATGAAACTAAAGCTTCGAACATAGGACATTTATTATAGAGGTTATTTGTTTTAAATCGCCGACTTCGAGTTTAAAATTGCCGGGAATGTGCCAATCAACAAAATCAAATTGATGCAAAGCACCTATAAGGTCAAAGACCTTTTGATTAGAGGGAAAAAGCCAATATCTCATAATTAGAAAGTTAAGCTAAATTACTCATTTGTCATTAAACGCAAATCATTACTTATAAAGTAATAATCTCAAATATTAAATCTACGTTATCCGACATTACCATATCATCAGGTGTAATATCTAAAGCATCAGGAGTGCTCTCCTTAGCTTCTTCATTAGAATGAATATTTCGTGCTTGAGAATAAGTTTCTAAGTGCGAAAAATGATAATTGATTTCAAGAACTTTACCTAATTTAGCGCCGGCAGCTTCTGCCATTAATCCTGCTTTCTCTTTAGCATCTGTAACTGCACGCTTCAACATCTTAAGTTGATAAGGTCGTGGGTCTTGAACGGTGAAGCCTATTGTTACTTGGGCATTAGGAATAAATTTGCCTACTCCGCGCACAATGTTATTCACCAGAACCTTGTCGATAGGCAAATCAATTTTAATTGATTGCGATAGGTCGAAACCATCTTTCACCACATCAACAATTTCGCCACTACCTTCATCGTCGTATATATTTATAGTATGCTCAGAAACGTCAAAATATAATGACTTAGCCAAATTCCCGGGCTTCTTATTATATTCCAGAATTTTACGAATCCATTCACCGTTTTCTTTTCCCTTAGCATAGACTTCTTTATAAGTCTTTCCGCGGAAACTTATATTTATAGTAATTCGAGTAACATCTGGCACTACGTGAACAGAGCCTTTGCCATGGATAGAGATTTTTGGAGTTTCCATAATATGGTGCTTTATTGATTTTGAGATACTCTGGTATATGCAGAATTAAACACTCTTTGATTGACGAACGCTTGGAATTGAGGATTGTCGAGATAATTTCTCGCGAACTCTGTTTTTTTCGCTCAAAAGGTCAACGACAATTTGGAACAAAGCGTTATTCGATTCAATTTCAGCATTTTGCTCGACGCTACTGCGTACAGCATTAGGGATAAAAGCCTTCCGGTCGAGACATCAGGCTCGATTAACGATAGCCCGACGGCGGTGCCGGAACGCCCTAAATATCATCAATATCGCGTTGAATTTTAGCTTCTACATTTTGTGCATCTCTATATTTAATGACTACCATTCCATTAGAATAGCCAGATTTTTCAATAGAAATCTCAATCGTGCCACCAGTAACGCTCCAGGCAGCACCGTAAGTAACAGTTCCTTGCCCCAATTCATACATTAGTGAAATATTGCTGTCTTGACTACTTGGGTTATACTCTTTGCAAGCAGCAGGTTCACCATATTTGCGAGTATAGATATCTTTGTAATAATCATAAGTATTTACAAGAGTTCTCCATTCGCTTGATTCATCAAAAAAGACGACTACAGAATGAACGTTTTTACCATCATCTGTAGCTCCGACACCGACCGTTGCTTGTCTGCCTGTAAAGTCGCCTTTAAAAATAGTAATGTTCTTTTCGCTTCCAATTTTTGTGAAGCCTTTTTGAGAGAGGGTTTTGCAAAACGCAGTCATACTTCCAGTAATTGGAATACCTTTGAACGATAAATGTTCTTGTGCAAAGCAAGATATTACAAAGCAACAAGCAATGATAATAGATAAAAACTTTTTCATAATTAGAATGTTTTTGATGTTAGTCCCAGTCCTTTAATTGGTTAATAAATTCTTCATCGTCGATTTCTTCATAAATCGGCGGTTGTTCCTGGTTGCACTCGCAGCAGTGGCAATGACCATCGCCACTACGTCCGCATGTGCATTCCGTTTCTTCTGGTGGTTCTTCGTTAAACATAACTATAGATTGAAAAGTTTATATCTTATTGAGTTGCTGATACAAATTCATCACTTCCTCGAAATTCATTAAATGTACTCTTCTAAATTCCCAAAGCTACGAAAATTTTGCCATATATCGAATATGAAACGAATATGTTTTTAAGCACACCTTTGCAAAATTTCAATTGCAAAGATAGTGCAAATCGAGAGCAGAATAGCCAAGCTTGCTTGAGCTGTTTTGCCGAGATGCAGCCTATCTTATGCAAA
>JAEDFO010000075.1 GCA_016292745.1 Muribaculaceae bacterium
AGCAGGCCATCAAGGCCGCCACGGCCGAGTTTGAGCAGCCGCAGCCCGCCACGGCAGTCAAGCCTCGCCGCATCCAGCGCCCACCGTGGATAGCCAAGCCGCGAAGCGAGGCCATGCGCCCCTGCCACAGCCGCATTCGCATAGCCATGGGAGCCGTCAATGCCGGTCCATCGGCAAAAGCAGTCGCATGGACCGCAGCCGCTTCACCGCCGCCACAGTTGCCGCCAATGCTCCTGTCGGGATAGCCATGGCATGTTAATACACCGAATTTACGCCTGATGCTTTCATTTAATAAAATAATTCACTACTTTTGTAAAGTAATTGCTGCATTTATAATTATTTGGCCTTGAGCCATGATAACCATTAAATCATTATAATAAGGCAGAGAGAATTATTCTTATAACCAAAATAAAGTTACTCGATGAATTCAAATTTATTTTCTCTAAATGGCAAGGTTGCGCTCGTTACAGGTGCTGCATATGGCATTGGATTTGCCATAGCCGAGGCTTTGGCTGAGGCTGGTGCCAAGATTGCGTTCAATTGTCGAAAGCCGGAACATTTGCAATCGGCTCTCGATGAATATTCAAAGCTTGGTATCGAGGCCCGTGGCTATTTGTGCGATGTCACCAAAGAAGACGAAGTTAAGGCTATGGTGGCTGATATCGAAAGCACTTTGGGCTCGGTTGATATTCTGGTAAACAATGCCGGCATCATTCGCAGAATCCCTATGCATGAAATGAGTGTTGATGAATTCCGTGAGGTTGTCGACATCGACCTGAATGCTCCATTTATAGTGGCAAAGGCAGTGATTCCTGCAATGATGAAGAAACGTTCAGGGAAAATCATTAACATCTGCTCGATGATGAGCGAACTAGGTCGTGAAACGGTATCGGCATATGCGGCAGCAAAGGGTGGTCTTAAGATGCTCACCCGCAACATTGCCTCGGAATATGGCGAGTACAACATTCAGTGCAATGGCATTGGCCCTGGCTATATAGCCACACCTCAAACAGCGCCGCTACGTGAACGTCAGCCCGATGGCTCGCGTCATCCGTTCGATTCGTTTATCGTAGCCAAGACACCAGCAGCCCGTTGGGGCAATCCTGACGATCTAAAGGGCCCGGTGGTGTTCCTTGCTTCGCAGGCATCCGACTTTGTAAACGGCCATATCCTCTATGTTGACGGAGGAATATTGGCATATATTGGAAAACAGCCCTAATCTGCTTCTGATTTATGGATGAAGTTTTCAGTTATATCATTGGTCTTGGAGCCAGTGTGATGATGCCTATTATCTTTACTATTTTGGGCATCGCATTGGGAATCAAGCCTGGCAAGGCATTGCATGCCGGTCTGTATGTAGGTGTGGGTTTCGTCGGTCTTTCGGTGGTTACGGCCCTTCTTACCAGCAGTTTGGGCCCGGCTCTATCTAAAGTGGTTGAAATATACAATCTTAAGCTGTCGGTGTTCGACATGGGGTGGCCTGCAGCTGCCTCGGTGGCATATAACACCGCTGTTGGGGCGTTCGTTATACCGGTGTGCGTGGGTGTGAACATTCTTATGCTCCTCACCAAGACCACCCGAACCGTAAACATCGACCTTTGGAACTATTGGCACTATGCATTTATCGGTGCCGTTGTATATTTCGCTTCCGGCTCGCTGTTCTATGGGTTCTTTGCAGCTGTGGTGTGCTTTATCATCACTCTGGTGATGGCCGATGTCACGGCCCCATCGTTTCAGAAATTCTATGATAAGATGGATGGCATATCTATTCCTCAGCCGTTCTGTCAAGGTTTCGTGCCGTTTGCGGTGGTGATAAACAAACTGCTTGACAAGATCCCTGGCTTCAATAAGCTTGACATTGATGCGCAAGGCCTGAAAAACAAGTTTGGCATACTTGGCGAACCTTTGGTGCTGGGAGTTATTGTCGGCTTGTCGATTGGAGCACTTGCCCGATACGAGTTGCCGGCATTGTTGGGCCTCGGTGTGAAGATGGGTGCTGTGATGGAGCTTATTCCCCGCATAACCCGACTCTTCATCGATGGGTTGATGCCGATATCCGATGCCACCAAACAGATGATTGCCAAGCGATTCGGAAAGGATGTTAAACTCAACATAGGCATGAGCCCGGCATTGGTTATTGGACATCCCACCACTTTGGTGGTGTCGTTGCTGCTCATACCGGTGGTGCTGTTCATCTCGGTGGTGCTTCCCGGAAATGAATTCCTTCCGCTTGCCTCGCTTGCCGGCATGTTCTATCTGTTTCCTGTGGTGCTTCCCATAACCAAGGGAAATGTAGTGCGCACATTCTGCGTAGGGCTTGTGGCTCTGGTGGCCGGCCTTTATTTCGTTACAAACCTTGCCGCGCCGTTTACAATGGCCACCAAGGACGTGTATGCAGCAACCGGCGACTCTGCCGTGCTTATTCCCGAAGGATTTCAAGGCGGAGCTCTCGATTTTGCGTCAAGCTTGATGTCGTGGACCATCTATCACCTGACGCATTCGCTTGGGCTGATTGGCAGCATAGTGCTCGGAGCTTTCACGCTGCTCATCATGTGGTTTAACCGTAAGAAGATTATTAACTCACAATCAAATAATAAATAATGATGAAGAAAATCATAGTAGCTTTTGCTTTTTTATTAGCTTTTACTACAAATGTGGCAGCTCAGAGCGTTACCGATTATGAGGTTCGCTATGGATGTAATCCTGCCGATGCCAAGAACTACGACACTCAGCGCCTTCGCCAGCAGTTCGTTGTGGAGAATTTGTTTTCGCCCGACAAGGTGTCGATAACCTATACCATGCACGACCGTTTTATAGTCGGTGGTGCCATGCCTGTCACCCGACAGCTCCCGCTCGAGGCAATCGACCCTCTTAAGGCTCCAAACTTCCTGCATCGTCGTGAAATCGGTATCATTAACGTTGGAGGTACTGGAAAGGTGACCGTGGGCGACAAGACTTATGTGTTAGAGAACAAGGAGGCTCTGTATGTGGGTGCCGGAGCTCACGAAGTGACATTTGCTTCGGTCGACTCTTCTAATCCTGCTCACTTCTATTTCAATTCAGCAGCTGCCCATAAGGCTTATCCAACCAAGAAAATCACCTTGAAGGATGCAAATATCCTGAAAGCCGGCTCGCTCGAGGAGTCGAATGAGCGTGTAATCAATCAACTCATAATCAACAAGATTGTGCCAACTTGCCAATTGCAGATGGGTATGACTGAACTTAAGCCAGGTAGCGTGTGGAACACCATGCCGGCTCACGTGCATGCTCGCCGTATGGAGGCATACTTCTATTTCGAGGTACCTCAAGGCCAGGCTGTGTGCCATTTCATGGGCGAACCTCAGGAAACCCGTCACGTGTGGCTCCACAACGAACAGGCTGTGATTTCGCCCGAATGGTCGATTCATTCCGGTGCTGGTACAAGCAATTATACCTTTATTTGGGGTATGGCCGGCGAGAATCTTGACTATAACGACATGGACAAGGTGACACCGCTCGATTTGAAGTGATTATCATAGAAATACTTTGAAAATGTATCTCCCCGGTTGCTGAGTAATCGGGGAGATGCTTTATTGAAGCGCTGTGTTTTTTAGTTGTCGCAACAATTTGCTATTTTTGCAATATATATTATAAACCAGATTGCATTATGCCGATTACTATGCCTGCCGAATGGGCTCGCCAGAGCGCTGTGCTGCTGTCGTGGCCTCATAGCGATACCGATTGGGCCTATATGCTCGACGATGTCAAGCGATGCTTCCGCCATATTGCCGAGGCCATCATTGACGGCGGTGAGAAACTCATCATTGTGGCTCCAGACATCGACGAAGTGAAGTACGATCTTGAGGGCGTTGATATCTCCAATACGCTGTTTCTGCCGATGCCCACCAACGACACCTGGGCACGCGATTTCGGGGCCATTACCATCGTTGACGATGGTTGTCTAAAGCTGTGCAATTTCAAGTTCAACGCTTGGGGGCTTAAGTTCGCTGCCGATAAGGATAACCTTATTACTTCGCGCATGGCTAAGGCCGGTGCATTCGCCGTGCCGGTTGTGAATTGCCTCAACTTTGTGCTTGAGGGGGGCTCAATCGAGAGCGACGGCTGTGGAACCATCCTCACTACTTCGGAGTGCCTGCTGTCGGAGAACCGCAACGGCGAGTTTTCGCGTCACCAGATTGAGGATTGCCTGGCTCAACGGCTTGGAGCGCAGAGGGTGCTGTGGCTTGACAATGGTGCGCTCCTCGGCGACGATACCGACAGCCATATCGATACGCTGGCACGCTTTGTCGACCCTCACACCATTGCCTATGTGAAGTGCTACGACCCTGCCGATGACCATTTTGCCGAGCTCGAAGCCATGGAACGTCAGTTGCAGGCGATGACCGACGTCGATGGTAATCGTTATCGGTTGGTGCCGCTGCCTCTGCCGCGCCCGATTCACGATGAAGATGGTCTAAGGTTGCCGGCCACTTATGCCAATTTCCTGATTATGAACAGCCGGGTGCTCGTGCCGGTGTATGCCGACGAGGTTAACGATGCCAGAGCGCTGGAAACCCTTGCCGGGTGCTTCCCTGGGCGCGAAATTGTGCCTATCGATTGCCGGGCTCTGATTCAGCAGCATGGTTCGCTGCACTGTGTGACAATGCAATTTCCTGAAGGTGTAATTAATTAATATTCAACGATATATGGATAGAATTCTGACAGTGGGAATTATACAACAAAGCAATGGCGCCGATGTAGCCGACAACCGCAACCGCCTTGTTGCTAAAATACGGGAGCTTGCGGCCGACGGTGCTCAGCTGGTGGTGTTGCAGGAGCTTCATGACTCTCGCTACTTTTGCCAGGAGGAGAATGTGGCCGATTTCGACCTTGCTGAACCTATTCCCGGCGAGCCTTGCCGCATTTATGGCGAGGTGGCGAAGGAGTGTGGCATAGTGCTCGTGACGTCGCAGTTTGAGCGTCGTGCACCGGGCATTTATCACAATACGGCTGTTGTGTTTGAGAGCGACGGCTCCATTGCCGGTAAATACCGCAAGATGCACATTCCCGATGACCCAGCATATTACGAAAAGTTCTATTTCACTCCTGGCGACCTTGGTTTTGAGCCTATCGACACTTCTGTGGGGCGTCTTGGGGTGCTGGTGTGCTGGGACCAATGGTATCCAGAGGCTGCGCGCCTAATGGCTATGCGCGGTGCCGAGCTGCTGATATATCCCACAGCAATAGGGTGGGAGAGCAGCGACTCAGATGCCGAGCAGGGTCGCCAGCAGGAGGCGTGGACCACCGTACAGCGCGGCCATGCGGTGGCCAATGGGCTGCCGGTGGTGGCTGTGAACCGTGTGGGGCACGAACCAGACCCTTCGGGTCGCACAGAGGGAATCACTTTCTGGGGGCATAGTTTTGTGGCAGGTCCTCAGGGCGAAATCCTGTATATGGCACCCTCTGATGCCGAGACCACTGCCATCGTCGACATCGACATGACCCGCAGCGAGCATGTGCGTCGTTGGTGGCCGTTCTTGCGTGACCGCCGTATCGATGCATATTCCGATATCTTAAAACGATATATCGATTAACATCAAAATCATAAATCATGAGAAGAACAGCTATGTTAGTGTCGATGGTTCTTGCTGTGGCCATGATGGCCATGGCTGGAATACGCGACGACATCAAGAAGAATCCACTCAAGGGCGGCAGCCACTATTTTGCATATCCCGATTCGGCGTTGCCGGCACTAACTCCGGCACCGGAAGGCTATAAGCCCTTCTTCATCAACCATTACGGCCGCCATGGCAGCCGTTGGCTTATTGATGGCAACCAGTATGTGGTGCCTGTGACTGAACTCGAGAAGGGTGAGCGCAACGGTAAGCTCACGCAGCGCGGTCGTCAGCTGTTGGCGCATCTGCGCACCGTCAAGCTGGCATCGACCAAGCGTCTTGGCGAACTCAGCGACAAGGGTGCCGAGCAGCATCAGCGCATTGCCCGTCGAATGTACGAGAATTTCCCCGAGGTATTTGCCGGCGATGCTCCTATCGATGCCCGCTCTACAGTGGTGATTCGTTGCATCCTCTCGATGCAGAACGAAACCGACATGCTGAAGTCGCTCAATCCGAATCTGCGCATCACTACCGATGCCAGCAACCACGACATGTACTATATGAACTGCCACGACACTGTGGTGGCACGCTTACGCCGCGAAGTAGCGCCGCTGTACGAAGATTTCCGTAGCCGTCACCTAAATCCTAAGCATATGCTTGGTGTGCTGTTCACCGACAAGAAGTTTGCTGCCGACAGCATCGACGGCCTTGCGCTGATGACCAACCTCTACGAGGTGGCGGCCAACCTGCAGAGCCATCATGCTTTCGATGGGATGTATATGCTCGACGTGTTCTCCGACGATGAATTGTTTGAACTTTGGTCGTGCACCAATGTCGACTGGTATCTGAAGGTGGCCAACACTCCGCTGACCGACCACCGTGTGGTGTATTGCCAGCGTAACCTGCTCACCGACTTCATTGAGGCTGCCGACCGTGCTTTGGCCCTTGGCCGAAATAGCGCCACACTGCGCTTTGGCCACGATTCGGTGGTGCTCCCCACAGCGTGTCTGATGGGAATTAACGGTGCCGATTTTTCTACCGACGACCTTGAGGAGGTGGCCGATAACTGGTGTAGCACCGACATCATTCCTATGGCAGGCAATATTCAGCTGGTGTACTATCGCAAGGCTGGCAGCGATGATGTGCTGGTTAAGGTACTCATGAACGAGCGCGAAGCCACACTGCCCATAGCCACCGACATTGCACCGTATTACCATTGGAGCGAGGTACGTGCCTACTTCATGGATGTGCTGGCAGACATGCCTCGTTAATAAGTGAATAATAACAAAGAAAGAGATGCCTACACAATTATTATGGGGCATCTCTTTTGTGATCAAATCACATAATCTGACAAGGCTTTTTCTCTAATTACCTTTTCCATGAAATACACTATTTGTTTTCGCCACCACACCCAATCGTGTGCCGAGTCGAATCCCCAATAGTCAACCCACGCCGATATGTTCTTGCTTCTGAGCAGGGCATCGAGTTTTCGTGTGCTGTCGAGCAGTTCCTCTTCCCAGTTGCCTTGTCCTACGCATAATATTATGTTGCGGTTTCGATATATGTCGATGTAGGGGTGGTCGTCGGGCATGTTGGCAAGATAGTCTTGAGGCGAGTTGTCATACACCAGCGGGTCGTGGTAATTTGGCATGAAGTAGCTTGCATAGTATATGCCGCTGAGCGATATCAAGGTGTCGAAGATGTCGGGTCGGCGGAAGAAGAAGTTTGCAGCGTGAAATCCACCCATCGAGCAGCCTGTGGCGAGGAACATCTCGCCTTTATATCGGCTCACTTCGGGCAACAGTTCGTCGATTATGTAGTGATACCACTGCTCGTGGAGTGTGATGCGCATGTGTTCGTCGCCTGAAGCGTTGCTCCATGTCTCGCGGTCGATGCTGTCAACGCAAATAAGCCTAATCTGTCCGGCGTCAATGAACGATGAGAGCACAGCCACCATATCGAAATCCTGATAGTCGTAGAATCGTCCGTCTTGCGATGGGAATACCAGCACCCCTAAGCCTCTGTTGCCGTAAGTCTTGTATTCCATGTCGCGGCCTAATGCCTTGCTGTATTTTTTGATATAGTTTATCTTCATGATTTTGCAGTGTTATTGTTTTTTCAAGTGGACAAACTCCACAAACTCAGCAAGTTCGTCCTTTGTGTCGAGTTTTACCGTATACATTTGTTGTCCCATGGTAGCACTGAACAGTTCGGGCATACGTTCGCACATAACCATCCGATTGCCGTATTTGTCGAGGATTTCCTGGTGCGAGTGTACGTAATCGTATATGTCTCTTCGGCTGGCGAATGCACAGTAGTACTGTTTGCCCTGTACAGTGCGGCTTTCGTCGAAAACCACCATATCGGCCCAAATCTTGTAGATGTCGGTGCTGTGGGCAAAGTTAATCATATCGGGGGTGTAACCACCTGCGGGACGTATATTCACCTCAAGTGCTACGAAGTCGCCAACGTTGCCAATGCCCTCGTGGCGTTTGTCGAGCCTGAAGAATTCCAGGTGAACAAATCGGCTCCATACACCGAATGCCTTCACTGTGCGTTGGCCGAGTTCGCGTAGTTGTTCGGGAATGTCTTTGTCGACGTAGTATGATAGGTCGAGCTGTTTGTTTACAATGTCCATAATCGATGGAGGCCAAACAGTCATCGACTCGAAGATGGGATTTCCGTGAGAATCGATGACGGCATCGTATGAACATATCTCGCCGGTGATGAATTCCTCAACCACATAGTTGTCAATGTTGTCAATGTTGCTGAAGAGCGAAGCCAGTTCATCGTCGTTGTGAATCTTGTGGGTGTCGCTGGCTCCTACACCGATGTCCGGCTTGGCAATTACCGGATAACCGGCGGCTTCGGCAAAATTGCGCACGGCCTCTTCGCCTTCCGATGCCTTTATCTGTCGGGCCGTGGGAATATTGCCTTTTGCGGAATAAGCTTTCATCCGGCTCTTTTCCTTTATGCGCGATATATGGTCGTAGTCGATTCCGGTGGTTATGTTGAAGTCGGAGCGTAGCCTTGCGTCCTGCTCCAGCCAGTATTCGTTGTTCGATTCAATCCAGTCGATTTTACCGTATTTAAAAGCAAAGTAAGCAACGGCGCGATACATTTGGTTGTAGTCGGCGAGCGAATCGACACGGTAGTATTCGGTGAGCGAATCTTTGAGCTGTTCTGAGATGCTGTCGTAGGGTGCATCGGCAATGGCCAGCACGGTAACACCATTCTGTTTCAGCCTGTTGCAGAATTCCCAGAAGGTATGCGGAAAATGAGGAGAAATAAATATAAAGTTCATGGTTCTTGCTTTTTGCGTAACAGTAATTTACTGTATGCAAAATTAAGGTATGGCTTCAACGTGCAAAATACCATTATTGTGGTATTTCATGTTAAGCGCAGGTTTAACGAAAAAGAAAGGGGTGTGTCAAAATTTGGGTACGCTCCATTTGTTTATTATGGGTGAAAATTAAAGTGTTCATGGGAAAAATGTGATAATTACGCTCTCCATTAAAAAAATTCTAAATGGTAAAAATAAATCAAAGTTTATGTGTAACTTTGTCAAAATAGGTGGTATTGATTATTCTTTTTCAATACTCAT
>JAEDFO010000076.1 GCA_016292745.1 Muribaculaceae bacterium
ACAGATTTTTATATATGGGAATTCTCGATTTAAGTGAACAGGAGATAGTACGCAGAAACAATCTCGAAGAGATGCGCAAGATGGGTATCGACCCGTATCCTGCAGCAGAGTATAAGGTTACCGGTATGTCCGACGAAATCAAGGCAACGTTTGCCGACGATGCGCCACGCCGCGAGGTGTCGATAGCTGGCCGAATAATGAGCCGCCGCATCATGGGCAAGGCTTCGTTCGTTGAAATCCAGGACTCGAAGGGACGTATACAGGTGTATATCAGTCGCGATGACCTTTGTCCCGACGAAAACAAGGACCTCTACAATATCGTATTCAAGAAACTGCTCGACATAGGCGACTTTGTGGGCATCGAGGGCTATGTGTTCCGCACCCAGATGGGCGAGATTTCGGTGCACGCTGCCAAGCTGACAGTGCTGAGCAAGTCGCTCCGCCTGCTTCCAATCGTGAAGATGAAGGATGGGGTGGTGTACGATGCATTCAGCGACCCTGAGCTGCGATTCCGCCAGCGCTACGTCGACCTCATTGTTAACGACGGAGTAAAGGATATATTCCTCAAGCGCAGCCTCATAGTGAAGACCATGCGCCAATATTTCGACGAGGCCGGCTACACCGAGGTTGAGACCCCGATTCTGCAGGCTATTCCCGGAGGAGCCAGCGCACGTCCGTTTATCACTCACCACAATTCGCTCGACATCGACCTGTATCTGCGCATTGCCACAGAGCTTTATCTGAAGCGCCTCATCGTGGGCGGTTTCGAGGGTGTGTACGAAATCGGAAAGAACTTCCGTAACGAAGGTATGGACCGCACCCACAACCCCGAATTCACCTGCATGGAGCTATATGTGCAATATAAGGACTATAACTGGATGATGAGCTTCACCGAGAAGCTGCTGGAGCGCATCTGCATTGCAGTAAACGGCAAGCCGGAGAGCGAAATCGACGGCCACGTAATAAGTTTCCGTGCTCCGTTCCGCCGTCTGCCTATCCTCGAAGCTATCAAGGAAAAGACCGGCTACGACCTCAACGACAAGAGCGAGGACGAAATACGCGCCATCTGCAAGGAGCTGAAGATGGAAATCGACGATACCATGGGCAAGGGCAAGCTTATCGACGAGATTTTCGGCGAATTCTGCGAGGGCTCGTTCATACAGCCTACATTCATCACCGATTATCCTATCGAGATGTCGCCGCTCACCAAGCGTCACCGCAACAATCCTAACCTCACTGAGCGCTTTGAGCTGATGGTGAACGGCAAGGAACTTGCCAACGCCTATTCCGAGCTCAACGATCCTCTCGACCAGGAAGAACGCTTCCAGGAGCAGCTCCGTCTGTCGGAAAAAGGCGACGATGAAGCCATGTTCATCGACCAGGACTTCCTTCGCGCGCTGCAGTATGGCATGCCGCCCACATCGGGCATCGGTATCGGTATCGACCGTCTGGTGATGCTCATGACCGGCAACAATACCATCCAGGAGGTGCTTCTGTTCCCGCAGATGCGTCCCGAGAAGGTGCAGAAGCGCGACGCTGCGCATGCCTATACAGCCATCGGAGTGCCTGCCGAATGGGTTGAAGTAATCCAGAAGGCCGGTTACCTCACAGTGGAGGCCCTTGGTGCTGCATCTACCGGCAAGCTCCACCAGGATATCTGTGGATTGAACAAGAAACATAAACTCGGATTGAAGAACCCATCGCAGGATGAGGTGGCCGAATGGATTGCTAACGCCGCAAACAAAGAGTAATGAGCAACATATTCCCCGGCAAGATTGCCGTGATGGGAGGAGGCAGCTGGGCCACTGCGCTGGCCAAGCTGCTTCTTGCCAATGGGGGTAGCATATTGTGGTATATGCGCCGCCAGGACCGCATCGACGACTTTCTACAGACGGGCCACAACCCCGTGTATCTGTCGGATGTGGTGTTCGATACCAGCCGAATTGAGTTCACGGCCGACATAAACTATGCGTGCATGCATGCCGACACTCTGGTGGTTGCCACCCCGTCGCCCTACATCAAGGAGCATTTGAAGAAGATTACCGTCGACCTCAGCAACCATTATCTCGTGAGCGCCGTAAAGGGCATAGTGCCCGACGAGAATCTGCTGGTGAGCGAATATATGCAGCATCAGTTTGGCATTAAGCCCGAGTGCACACTGGTTGTCGGCGGGCCGTGCCATGCCGAAGAGGTGGCGCTCGAGCGCTTGTCGTATCTTACTATCGGCTGTACCCATCTGCCCACAGCTGAGGCATTTGCCGAGCGGCTGAAGAGCCGCCGGATGCGCACCATAGCCAGCTCCGACGTCGATGGCATTGAATATGCGGCCGTTCTGAAAAACGTGTATGCCATAGCGGCCGGCATGATTCACGGGCTTAAGAGCGGCGACAACTTTCTGGCGATGATGGTGAGCAATGCCGTGAAAGAAACCGAGCGGTTTGTCGATGTTGTGGCGCCCCATCCGGGCCGCAACATAGCCGATTCGGTGTATCTGGGCGATATTCTCGTAACCTGCTACTCCCGCTTCAGCCGCAACCACAACTTCGGCTCGATGATAGGCAAAGGCTACTCAGTGAAAGCTGCAAAAATGGAGATGGAGATGGTGGCCGAAGGATATTACGGCACCAAGTGCATCTACGAAATCAACCGTCGATATGGAGTGGATATGCCTATTCTCAACGAAATGTATGCCGCACTTTACGAAGGGAAGCCAGCGGCAAGGGCAATTGCCGCCATTGCCGAAAAACTTTCGTAACATTTGACGGTTCTCGCAATGTAATTTGCTGAAAAATCAGTAATTTTGCACCGTAGTTTTTAAGACAAATGATTATAAACACAATATTTTGACGATGAAAAGTATTCAAGTAGAAGTTAAGAATGTTCTTGCCACTGTGTCGGAAGCCGAAATCAAGGCCCTCGATGCTGAAGTAGCAGCAGCAACCAGCAAGCTCTACGATGGCAACGGCGAAGGTAACGACTTTTTAGGATGGCTGCGTCTGCCATCGGAAACCAGCGATTCGCTTATCGAAGAAATCAGCAGCACAGCAGCACAGTTGCGCAGCCTCTGCGACTATGTGGTGTGCATAGGCATCGGCGGCAGCTACCTCGGCGCAAAAGCAGTTATCGAGGCGCTCAGCGACAGTTTTGCTACTCTGAAACAACATAATGGCCCGCAGGTGCTTTTTGCTGGTCAGAACATCGGTGAGGATTACCTCTACGAGCTCCAGTCGCTCCTGAGCGACAAGAAGTTCGGTATCATCGTGATATCGAAATCAGGAACCACCACCGAACCGGCTATTGCCTTCCGTCTGCTCAAGGAACAGCTCGAGAAGCAGGTGGGCAAAGCCGAAGCCTCGAAACGCATTGTGGCCATCACCGATGCCAATCGCGGTGCTCTTCGCAAGCTGGCAACCGAAGAAGGCTACAAGACATTTGTGATTGCCGACAACGTCGGCGGCCGTTTCTCGGTTCTCACTCCGGTGGGCCTGCTCCCAATAGCGGTTGCCGGATTCGACATCAAGGCACTCATTGACGGTGCTCGCACAATGGAAGCCGCTTCGCTCAACGGCGAGAACAATTGCGTGGCTGCCTACGCTGCCACACGTAATGCTCTCTATCGTGCCGGCAAGAAGATTGAAATCCTCGTTAACTATAACCCGAAGCTCCACTTCCTCGGCGAATGGTGGAAACAGCTCTATGGCGAAAGCGAAGGCAAGGACCACAAGGGCATTTTCCCTGCAGCTGTCGACAACTCTACCGACCTCCACTCGATGGGTCAGTGGATTCAGGACGGCGAACGCACCATATTCGAAACAGTGATTTCGGTGGGCGAGCAGCAGCACAAGGTGGTTATCCCAACTGATGCCGACAACCTCGACGGCCTGAACTACATTGCCGGCAAGCGAGTTGACGAAGTGAACAAGATGGCCGAGCTCGGTACCGTCATTGCCCACGTCGACGGCGGTGTGCCCAACATGCGCATTACCCTTCCGGCCCTCACCGAATTCTGGTTGGGCCAGATTATCTACTTCTTCGAAAAGGCCTGCGGCGTGAGCGGCTATATCCTTGGTGTGAATCCGTTCAATCAGCCAGGTGTTGAGGACTACAAGCGCAACATGTTTGCCCTGCTCAACAAGCCAGGTTACGAAGCCGAAAGCAAAGCCATTCAGGCCAAGCTCGGCTAATAGCTGACCACGATACATACGGCGGGGCGGTGTCTGACCATCAGACATCGCCCCGCTTTCACCATTTGTGAAGTTGGCTATGCTGCGGACTATGGGGCGGCCTGCAGCCTCAAGCAACTTTTTTTTGCGATATCGGCTAATTGTTTGTAAGTTTGCATTATGATATTATTACCCGGAATCGCTGATATTCTTACACTGACTTTATCGCACTTCCGCTTCATTGACATTAAACGTTAATGCTATGGTTTACAAATACGATTATCTTGTAATCGGTTCGGGCATTGCAGGCATGAGCTTTGCCCTGAAGGTGGCCGACACCGGCCGTGTGGCACTCATCTGCAAGACCACTCTCGAAGAGGCCAATACGTTTCTGGCACAAGGAGGTGTGGCTTCCGTAACCAATCGTCTCGTCGACAATTTCGAAAAGCATATCAAGGACACCATGATTGCCGGCGATTTTCTCAGCGACCCTGCTGCCGTGGAACAGGTGGTGAAAGGTGCGCCCAAGCAAATCGACCAGCTCATAAAGTGGGGCGTTGCGTTCGACCGAAACGAAAAAGGCGACTTCGACTTGCATCGCGAGGGCGGACACTCTGAGTTCCGAATCCTGCACCACAAGGACAACACCGGCGCAGAAATTCAAGACAGCCTGATAGAGACAGTTAAGAAACACAAGAACATCGATGTGTTCGAGAACCGTTTTGCAATCGAAATCATCACTCAGCACCATCTTGGAAAGACGGTTACACGCCGCACCCCGGATATTACCTGCTACGGCGCATATGTGCTCGACATCGAGTCGGGTAGCGTCGACACTTTCCTGTCGAAGGTAACCACAATGGCCACCGGCGGCATTGGTGCCGTGTACCAAACCACTACCAACCCGCTCGTTGCCACCGGCGATGGCATTGCGATGGTGTATCGCGCAAAGGGCACTGTCAAGGATATGGAATTCGTGCAGTTCCACCCGACAGCCCTCTATCATCCGGGCGACCGTCCGTCGTTCCTCATCACCGAGGCCATGCGTGGCTACGGTGCTGTGCTGCGCGATATCAACGGTAAGGAATTTATGCAGAAATACGACCCGCGCCTGTCGCTTGCCCCTCGCGACATAGTGGCTCGCGCCATCGACAGCGAGATGAAACTCTCGGGCGCCGACCATGTGTATCTCGACGTTACCCATAAGGACCCCGAGGAAACCAAGCGCCACTTCCCGAACATCTACAAGAAGTGCCTGAGCCTCGGAATAGATATCACCAAGGACTACATCCCGGTGGCCCCGGCTGCCCACTATCTGTGCGGCGGCATCAAGGTTGACCTCAACGCCTGCTCGTCGATTCAGCGCCTTTATGCCGTGGGCGAATGCTCGTGCACCGGTCTGCATGGGGGCAACCGCTTGGCCTCTAACTCATTAATCGAGGCTGTAGTGTATGCCGAAGCTGCTGCTCAGCACGCCAAGGCTCACCTTGACGAGTATACTTATCGCGATGATGTGCCCGAATGGAACGACGAAGGCACCACCCACACCGAGGAGATGATTCTCATCACCCAGAGCCTGAAGGAGGTGTGTCAAATTATGAGCGCCTATGTGGGTATCGTGCGGAGCGACCTGCGCCTGCACCGTGCCTGGGACCGCCTCGATATACTTTACGAGGAAACCGAGCGCCTGTTTAAGTGCAGCAAGGCCAGCAAGGAGATTTGCGAACTTCGCAACATCATCAATGTGGGCTACCTGATCATGCGTCAGGCAATGGAGCGAAAGGAAAGCCGTGGCTTGCACTATACCATCGACTACCCACCGGTAAAAGTCCAGTAAATGACAAGTTCACCGGAAGTCAGCATAATAATAGCCGTGTACAATCATTTCGACTGGCTCGAGATGATTCTCACGGCTTTAAAGTATCAGTCGTTTCGCGATTTCGAGGTGATAATTGCCGACGACGGCAGCAATTCCGACACCGTAGAAGCCATAGCGCGCTGGGCTCAATCTGCTCCATTCACCATCAGGCACTGCTGGCACGACGACCGCGGCTGGCGCAAAAACATTATGCTCAACACCGCTGTCAGGGCTTCATCGGGCCGTTATCTTGCTTTTCTCGATGGCGATTGCATTCCGTCGCCTTCATGGCTCGCCGACCATATAGCACTCCGTAAGCACCATATGGCGCTGGCCGGGCGACGTATGGACCTCCCGGTTTCTATCTCCAACTCTATCAAGGCAACCGATATCGACTCGCCGTCGCGATTGCGCTGGCTGGCTCTGAAGGCTTTCGCCGGAGCCGTCAAGGAGGGCACTCACGGCAAACTACGATGCCTGCGGTTCCCGTGTCCGCAGTTTTTGCCGTTGCTGCGCCGCAAAAAGGATATCCTGGGTTGCAATTTCTCGCTGTATAAGGACGACCTGTTGGCCGTAAACGGTTTCGATGAGCGCTATCTGGCGCCTGGAACCGGCGAGGACACCGACCTCGAACTCCGCCTCACCAATGCCGGCATGACGGTGTCGACATTCTCTCATTACATGATTGTGTATCACCGGAATCATCAACGGTTGGCCATGGACAGTAGCGAAAACGCAGCCATCCTGGCACAAAACCGTGCCGATAAGGTAACAGCCACTCCTTACGGCATCAACCGCCGATAGCCGTTAGAATCCGAGCGAACGTAAATCCACGTTGTAGGCCACTGTAAATCCGGCTTGGACGCCGCGAAGCTGTGGCTGCGGCTCATCGTATACGTTACGGGTGATGTATGGGCTGATGCGCACCGACGATACCACCTGCTCGCGCTTCTTCGAGCCGAATAGCGAGGTGCTGGTCACGCGGCTGTGCAGCTTGATGTCGATATCGATGGTGGCATACCAGCTGAAGTGGGTTATGCTGTACGATTGTGTCGATGTGAGCAGAGGCTCCGACTTTTCCTCGTCCCATTCGTAGTTGCCGACGTTCCAGCGCAGATTGTTCCATGCTCCGCCCACCATCGGAGTGATGGCTATGCGTCGGGTGTCGACGATTTTGTAGCCAACTGTCAACGCCAGATTCGTGAGCGATGCATATTTGTCGGTAATTTGCTGATTTTCAATATCCATGATGTTTAGCCGCTTGATTTTCGGCTGGCCATAGAATGCGCTGAACTTTGCCACGGCACGGTCGTAGCCCACATGTAGGCCACCGCCGAAAATCCAAGTGTGCGAGAAGGCGTCGTTAATTGAGCCACCGGTAAAGTTGCCTCCTACGCCCAGATAGCAGCCATAGGAGAATCGTCCAGGCGATACGATGGGCACAAACGGCATCTCGGCCTTGTCGAGGCGGCTGCGCACGTTGGTTTCCCATTGCTGGAGTTTGCTGCTGTCGGTGCCGCTCGAAGTCTCTGTGGCTATGGTTATCACCTCGTTGTAATACAAGGCGTTGTAGTGGCGAACGCGCTCGTCGGTTGAATTTGCCGCCACATCTTGCGAAATGTCGTCCTGAAGCTGGCGCCGATAGCATTCCAGCAGGTCGAATTCCAGCTGATACAGGCGCAGACGCTCGGGAGTGCGGAGCGCAGCGTCGACATACGAATCGCCGCGGTCCATGGCAGCGCGGGCAAAAATCTGGGTTTTCATCTGCCCGTCTACACTGATATCAACCGGGTCGATGTAAATCGATGCGCGGAAAGCGGCCTTCGAGTCGTTGCCTACCGCTTCGCCGCGGAAGTCGGCCCATGCAATTGGTCCGTCGCTCCACTGCTTCAGGTCGGCAGCCATAGCTGAGAGTGCAGTGAGCAGCATCAATCCGATTATATTTAACCGTTTCATAGCCAACTGAGCGTTAGAGTGATTCGAGAATCCGTTTTATCACCACTTCGGCCGAGATTTCGCGGTTAGCGGCCTCGGGGATTACCAGCGAGCGTGGCGATTCAATCACATCGTCGCTCACAATCATGTTGCGGCGCACTGGCAGGCAGTGCATAAAGTAGGCATTGTCGGTGAGTGCCATTTTCTCAGTGGTAATGGTCCACGAGCGGTCGGTGCAGAGAATTTTGCCGTAGTTAGGGTCGGCATAAGCCGACCAGTTCTTGGCATATACAAAGTCGGCACCACGCAGCGCCTCGTCTTGGTCGTAAACGATTGGAGCATTGCCGGTGAAAGCCGGATTTAGCTCGTAGCCGTGAGGATGAGTAATCACCAGCTCGTAGTCGGCAGCATTCATCCATTGGGCAAACGAGTTGGGTACGGCTTGCGGCAGTGCACGGGGATGCGGCGCCCAGGTGAGCACCACTTTCGGGCGTGCCTTGGTCTTATGCTCCTCAATTGTGATAAGGTCGGCAAAGCTCTGCAGAGGATGCACTGTTGCAGTTTCCATGGCAAACACCGGTCGGCCGGAATAGCGGATAAACTGGTTGAGGATACGCTCCTCGTAGTCGTCGGCCTTGTTTTCGAAGCGGGCAAACGAGCGGACACCAATCACGTCGCAATAGCATCCCATTACCGGAATGGCTTCAAGAAGATGCTCGGGCTTGTCGCCATCCATAATCACACCCCGCTCGGTTTCGAGTTTCCATGCACCCTGGTTCACATCGAGCACAATCACGTTCATGCCCAGGTTCATTGCAGCTTTCTGTGTGGAAAGGCGAGTGCGCAGCGATGAATTGAAGAAAATCATCAGGAGGGTTTTGTTTTCGCCCAAATGCTTGTATGCAAAACGGTTAGCCTTCACTTCGAGTGCCTCGGCCACTGCGGCGCGGATATCGCCAATATCGTTAACGTTGATGAATTGTTTCATAAATGTTGTTTTAAAAAGTATATAGGCAATAAAGGTAGCAATAATGAGGGTTAAATGCAATAGCAAAACGTGAAAGATAGCAAAACAGGCGCAATCCGGCATCGCTCCAAAGGAGCGACCCTGACAGCCGTGGCCTCCACTTACTGCTACCCAAGGCAATGGAATTGCCGGTTTGCGGTGGTGGCAAAATGTGCTTAAAGAGGTGGATTTGTTATCAAAATGTCATATCAGCCG
>JAEDFO010000019.1 GCA_016292745.1 Muribaculaceae bacterium
CATGCAGATAAGCATCGCAACGATGCTGATGGGGGTTGTCAGTTTCATGAAAATATTGTTTTGTGTTCTATATCGTTTTCAAAGGTAGTTATAATCCACCATATGGCCAACCGTCTAAAAATTATTAACAGATTTGCTGTCCATTGTGCTCCGAATAAAATAAATCTGTAAATTTGTGCCGACTTTGATAATAACAAAAAAAGACAAAAATTATGGCAAATTGGTTTGAATGTAAAGTTAAATTCGATAAGATGATGGAAACCGGTGTTCCAAAAACAGTTAATGAGCCTTATCTCGTCGATGCATTGTCGTTCACCGAAGCCGAGTCCCGCATCATTGAGGCCATGACTCCTTATATCTCGGGTGAATTCACTGTATCGGCTGTTAAGCGCACCAATATCAGTGAAATTTTCTGGGACGAGACCGGCGACTACTGGTACATGGTCAAGACTATGTTTATCACTATCGACGAACGTAGTGGCGTTGAAAAGAAGAAAGCATCTTACATATTGGTGCAAGCTGGTAGTTTTAAGGATGCTCTCGACAACTTTATGGCTGGCATGAAGGACACTTTGTCCGATTTCGAGATTGCATCGATTGTCAAAACTCCTCTTGTAGATGTATTCAAGGCCGATTTGGCTCACACACGTGCCGACCGCGAAGCTGCCAAGAAAGAGTTGGAAGCCAAGGAAAATGCTGCTCAGAAAGCCGAGCTGGAAGGAGCGTAAGCCAATGTCAAGTATTGCAGATAATATTGCCCACTTGAAATCGACATTGCCGTCCGACGTTACGTTGGTGGCAGTGTCGAAATTCCATCCTGTTGATACGCTCAGACAGGCCTACGACTGCGGTGTGCGCGATTTCGGCGAAAGTCGTGTGCAGGAACTCAAAGCCAAGGTGCCATCTATGCCTGCCGACATACGTTGGCATTTCATTGGGCATCTCCAATCAAACAAAGTTAGGGCTTTGTTGCCGTTGGTGTCGCTGATACACAGCGTCGATTCGCTCGAGTTGCTCCGTTGCATCAATCGTGAAGCTGAACGCATTGGAAAGACTGTTGACGTGCTGCTCCAGCTCCATGTGGCGCAGGAATCCACTAAATTCGGTTTCGATGTTAACGACTGTGTTTCGTTATTCGGCTCGGTTAGCTTTGCTGAACTCACCTCTGTGCGGATTTGCGGTGTCATGGGAATGGCCACAAATACCGACGACGAAGTGCAGATTCATCGCGAATTTGCCGAGATACGCAGAATATTCGATACCATGAAGCAACGCTTTTTTGCCGAGGCTGACTACTTTAATGTTGTGAGCATGGGCATGACCGACGATTATCCCATCGCAATTACCGAAGGCTCCAACATGGTGCGCATTGGCTCGTATATATTTGGCCCGCGCCAATATTGAAAGTCATTTATACTTATAATTAAATATGTGCTGTCCTACGTCAAAGGTTGCGGACAGCACTTTTTTGTTAATATATGGGCTCATTCACCCAAAAGATTCAATATCGTCGACATTTTACTCCACTTTTTGGCTTGTTTTAGTGCCTTTTTCGCAGAAATAGCATATATTTGCAATAATAAAGCTAATATCAAATCAATAAAATAATAACTCTATTACCAAAATCTTAATTAACTATTATGAGTAATCAAACCAAACAATGGGCTGCAATCATTATGATGATTGCGCTTTTCGCTATGATTGCTTTCGTGACCAACCTTTGCTCACCGATGGCAACAATCGTTAAGAATCAGTTCGGTACCACTGAATTAATGGGCCAAATTGGTAACTATGCTAACTTTATCGCTTATCTGGTTATGGGTATTCCGGCAGGTATGCTCATTGCCAAGTACGGCTACAAGAAGACTGCCTTGATGGCTCTCGTTGTAGGTATTGTAGGTATTGCATTGGAATACCTTAGCGGTCTGGCTGGCAGCTATGCAGTTTATCTGTTGGGCGCATTCATCAGCGGTCTGTGCATGTGTATGCTTAACACCGTTGTTAATCCTCTTCTCAATGTCCTCGGTGGCGGTGGAAAGACCGGTAACCAGCTTATCCAGATTGGTGGCGCATTCAACTCGGCCGCTGCTGTTGCTGTTTACATCACAATGGGTGCATTGATTGGCGAAGTTACAAAGGACACCGGCATCTCCGATGCAACTCCGGCCCTGTTTATCGCCGGTGGCATCTTCGTTGTTGCCTTCATCGTTCTTCTGTTCACCAAAATCAACGAACCTGAGCAAGCTCCTGTTGAGACAAGCCTTATTACCGGCGCTCTTAAGCATCGCCATTTCGCTCTCGGCGCTTTGGCAATCTTCCTTTACATGAGCGTTGAGGTTGGTACTCCTACTTATATGATTTCTTATCTTCAGAGCGATGCTGTTGGCGTAACTGCAGGTGTTGCTGCTCTTATTGCCTCGGTTTACTGGTTCATGATGTTCATCGGCCGGTCTATTGGTGGTGCCATCGGTGGTAAAATCTCGAGCCGCGTAATGGTTAGTGCCGTTGCTGTTGCCGCTATCGTTCTCATTGCTTTGGGTATGTTCTTGCCTGAATCCATCAAGATGAGCGTTCCCGGTATCAATTGGGCATCGCTCGAACTGATTTGGGTTGAAGTGCCAGCCGGTGTTGCTGCATTCATCCTCGTTGGCCTTTGCACTTCAGTTATGTGGGGTGGTATCTTCAACATGGCTGTTGAAGGTCTTGGCAAATACACTGCTGCTGCTTCTGGTATCTTCATGACAATGGTATTTGGTTGCGCCATCATGGTTGCCGTTCAGGCTTATCTCTACGACATCATCGGCCTCTACAGCTACATCGTTCCATTGGCATGTGCCGCTTATATCCTCTTCTATGCTCTCATTGGCTCGAAGGTGAAGAAAGTTGAAGAATAATCAAGTTTGTTTTCATAATTAGATTGTGGGGGTGGCCATCAGATTTGATGGCCGCCCTTTTTTGTTACGGCATCCATAAGTTTGCCGCATTGTTTTGTTATTGAATAAGCTTGCTGTATCTTTGTATTATAATTGCCGGCAGTGGTGGCCATAGGCCGCCATCTGCTTATAGTATATTGTGGTAAATCATAAAAAACATATTATTTATGGATTCTTCTTTATTGAATAAGGCAGCCGACAACATTCGCATCTTGTCGGCTTCGATGGTTGAAATTGCAAAGTCGGGGCATCCCGGAGGCTCGATGGGTGGAGCCGATTTTACCAACGTTCTCTATGCAAAATATCTCGTTTATGACCCGTCCGACCCGATGTGGATTGCGCGTGACCGCTTCTTCCTCGACCCTGGACATATGTCAACCATGCTTTATTCGGTACTTGCCTTGTCGGGCAAGTTCTCTATCGATGAACTTAAACAATTCCGTTCGTGGGGCAGCGTAACTCCCGGTCATCCTGAGGTTAACCCTATGCGAGGTATCGAAAACACCTCAGGCCCGCTCGGCCAAGGACATGTGATGGCAGTAGGCTGTGCCATCGCTGAACGCTTCCTGGTGGCTCGATTCGGCGATACTCTCGCCCACAAGACCTATGCATATATTTCTGACGGTGGTATACAGGAGGAAATATCCCAGGGCGCTGCCCGTATTGCCGGACATCTTGGATTGAACAACCTCATTATGTTCTACGACAGCAACAACGTACAGCTGTCAACCGATGTCGACGATGTAACGGCTGAGGACACTGCCGCAAAATATCGTGCTTGGCATTGGAACGTTATTGAAATAGACGGTACCGACCCTGTAGCTATCTGTCAGGCTATTGAGACTGCTAATGCTGAACAAAAACGTCCTACTCTCATCATCGGCCATACAGTGATGGGCAAGGGCTGCGTTACTGCTGACGGCGAGAACTTCGAGGGAAAGTGCAGCACTCACGGCCAGCCTCTCAGTGCCAGTGGCGCTTCGTACGAAAACACTATCAAGAATCTTGGGGGCGACCCTACTAATCCTTGGGTGATTTTCGACGATGTTAAAGCCCTGTATGAATCGCGCAAGCAGCAGCTCTCAGTCATTGCGGCCCAGCGCAAGGAAGCTCATCGCCTTTGGGCTGAAGCAAATCCTGAACTTAATGTCGAGCTCGAGGGATTCCTCGCCGGCAAGTTGCCCGATATCGATTATAAGGCGATAGCCCACAAGCCAAACATCGCCACTCGTGCCTCTTCTGCCGATGTGCTTTCGGTGCTTGGCGAGAAGATGCACAACATTATAGTATCGTCGGCCGACCTTGCAAACAGCGACAAGACCGACGCATTCCTGAAGAAGACATCGGCATTTCGCCCCGGTGATTTCTCTGGAGCATTTCTCCATGCAGGTGTGTCGGAGCTCACCATGGCAGCAATAATGAACGGTATTGCTTTACACGGCGGATTGCGTGCTGCATGTGCCACTTTCTTTGTATTCTCCGACTATATGAAACCCGTCATCCGCATGTCGGCCCTTATGGAACTTCCTGTGGTGTATATCTACACCCACGATGCATTCCGTGTTGGTGAGGATGGTCCTACACATCAGCCAATTGAGCAGGAGGCGCAGATGCGATTGATGGAGCAGATAAAGAATTTCTCTGGCAAAAACAGTGTGCTTGTGCTTCGTCCTGCCGACAGTGCCGAAACAACAATCGCCTGGAAAATGGCTATCGAGAACCAGGATTCGCCTACTGCACTTATCCTCTCGCGCCAGAATATCAACGACATTCCATCGGTTAGCGGCGACCGCTACAACGACGCGCTGCAGATGACTCGCGGCGGTTATGTGGTTAAGCCATGCGACAATCCCGATGTTATCCTCGTTGGCAATGGTTCCGAAGTGTCTACTCTCTGCGATGCTGCTGGTATTATTGCGACGAAGGGCATTAAGGCCCGCGTGGTTTCTGTTCCATCCATCGGATTGTTTCTCGACCAGGATGCCGACTATCGCAAGTCGGTTATTACACCGGGCGTGAAAACATTTGGCTTAACTGCCGGACTTCCATCCACATTGATGAGCGTTGTTGGGGTTGATGGAACGGTATTTGGCCTTAACCATTTCGGCGCATCGGCATCATATAAGGTGCTCGATGAGAAATTCGGATTCACTCCGGCTGCAGTTGCCGATAAGATTATGAATGCAATTAATTAATACTTTCTGTGCACTTTTATGTGCTAATAAAGCCGTGTTTCTGCACTGTTGCATAATCAATATGTGCTTTTTTATGACACTTTTTAATGAAAAAAATTTTCATCTATCAAAAAGTAATGTATCTTTGCAGAAACTTCTGCGCTTTAGTGCGTATAACTGTATATACCAGAATTATTTAGGAAATTAATTATTAGGAAAAAAATAAAGCTATGAGAAAAATTTTTGTTCTGTTCGCCTTGTTTGCATTACTTATGCCTGCTTCGGCTATGGCTCAGGATGCAAATGCTGAAGAATTGCAAAAGTTGTCGAACGTAGAGTGCATGCAGTGCGTTTCCTCGCCTTGGCGTTCTAACTGGTTCTTGCAACTTGGTGCCGGCATTAATATGCCATTCGTAGAAAATAGTATGGAAGGTATTGATGGCGCTGAAGCTAAACACCATGCTTCTCTTGGTTTTAACCTTGGCGTCGGCCATTGGATTTCTCCATATTTGGCTTTCCGCTTCAATGCTCTTGGCGGTAAGATTAAGTGGGATTCGTTCTACAACGCTTCGGCTAAATATGCTAATCTTAACTTCGACTTGATGTGGGATATGTTTAACTCGCTCGGCGGTATCAACACAAAGCGCGTGTTCTCGATCTATCCTTTCGTCGGTATCGGTGCTGCTTACACTTGGGACATCGATGGTAAGTCCACTAATATCAGAAACAACGACGGTTCTATCAAGACCAACTCTTGGACTGTTCCGGCTTCGCTTGGCTTGAAGTTCAATTTCCGCCTCAGCAAGTATGTTGACCTTTATCTCGAAGGTCGTGCAATGTTTGCTGCCGACAACTTCAATGGTTGCGAATACGACAATCCGTTCGATATTATCGGCACAGCTATGGCTGGTTTGACTTTCAATTTCGGTGGCCGCAACTTCGACTATGTTAATCCTTGCGATTACCTCGACTATATCAACAACCTTAACAACCGCATAAATGGCTTGAGAGGTGAAATCGCTTCTACTGCCGCTGCTCTTGCAGCCTGCGAAGCTCAACTTCCTTGCCCCGAAGCTAAGCCTGTTGATTGCCCAGAGCCTACTCAGGCATTCGTTGCCACTGTTCAGTTCTCGCTTAACTCTGCAAAGATTGGTAGCCGTGAAAAGACTCACATTTACAATGTGGCTGAATGGATGAAGGCTAACCCAGATGCTAAACTCGTTATCAACGGTTATGCCGACAAGAAGACCGGTACATCTCCTTACAACGAGAAACTTTCCGAACGTCGTGCAAACGCTGTTAAGAAACAGCTCGTTGAATACGGTGTTGACGAAGATCGTCTGGCTATCGATGCTCATGGCGACGCTGTTCAACCTTACTCGGAGAACTCTTGGAACCGTGTAGTCGTATTCTCTATCAAGTAATAACCTGTTTTATTTAATATAAGCCCTGCCGGATTCTGTTTCCAGCAGGGCTTCTTTATAGCCAACGCTTTATGGAATTGCTTATGCTTGGAACGGGCAGTGCCGCTGTTACAAAATGTTTCAACACATGTTTTGCTATCATTGCCGATGATGGCAGGCCTATGCTCGTCGATGCCGGAGGCGGTAACGGTATTCTTCGCCAGCTCCAGCGCGCTCGTTTGCCGCTCTCATCGATTCACGATATGTTTATCACCCACACCCATACCGATCATATCCTTGGTGCTGTATGGGTAGTCCGGATGGTGGCTCAAGCTATCTATTCAGGAAAGTATCAGGGTAAGTTTACCGTTCGCGGTCACGATGAGGCAATCTCAGCCTTACGCGCAATTTGTGCCGTTACACTGCCTGAGAAAGTCACTCGGCATATCGATAAGGAGATTGTTTTCACCCCTGTGGTCGATGGTGAGCATTTCTCGGCAATTTGCGCTGATTTCACGGCGTTCGATATCAAATCCACCAAAGCCAAGCAATATGGTTTTGCAATGAGTGCGCCATCGTGCGAATCGCTTGTGTGTCTTGGCGATGAGCCATTCAACGAAGCCAATCGTAAATATGCTTACGGAGCAAAATGGCTATTATGTGAGGCATTCTGCCTCTATTCACAGCGTGAGCATTTTAAACCCTACGAGAAACATCACAGCACTGCTCTGGATGCAGGTAGGCTTGCTCAAAGCTTGCAGGTACAGAATTTGGTGCTATATCACACCGAGGACGAAAATCTCGACACTCGGGCCAATACATATGCAGCTGAGGCCGCTATTAATTTCAAAGGAAATATCTTTGTCCCCGACGACCTTCAAACTATTGCACTTTAACCGGACATATAAACACAAGAATGTGAGGCTGAACTTTGATTTCAGCCTCACATTCTTATTAATAGGGTGTCTACCGACAGCTATATCGGGACAACAAGCATCGGGATGTCGCTGTAGAATAGTAGTTTATGCGCCATACTCGGATTGAATAACCTGGCGAAGATGTTTTTCCTTCGTGTGGGTATTATCACCATATCGATATGCTCATCGGTAACGAATCTGTTGATTTCGTCAATTTGATTCAGATCTTTCAACTCTTTGATTCTGAAATTGTGCATCGGGTAGAGTCGCTGGCAATATTTTAGTACTGCTTCGTTTCGCTTCTCCTGAAATTTTACTTTCTTTTCCGATACATTTATCAGAGTCATCTCCAGACTCGAACTGTCAAACAATCGGGTGAACGTGTCAAGCGATATAAGGTCGTCCTGGCTGAGATTGTTGAAGAATAGTATACGTTTTATCTTGCTTACGCTGCTTATGCTGATGTTTTCCGGAACTGTGAAAATTGGGAATTTGCTTGCATCAAGTACTTCAGCTGTTATGCTTCCTATCAGCTCGGTTTCTTTCTTACTTTTTCCACGGGTACCCATTATCACCAGCTCGGCCTTTATGCGCCCTGCGTATTCTATGATTACCTCTTCGGGAACGCCTTCACTTACCACACATTCAAAGGTGGCTTCCGGCAACACTCCTTTTGCTATATCACTCTTGATTCTCTCTGCAAAATCGTGCATTTTCCGGTGAATCGCATTCAACTTTTCTGCATCGCTCGCTACCGGCTTGGTTTCTTCCTTGAAACGGTCGCTTCCGAAGGGTAGACTGCCGCTATAGTTGTCGCTGACAAATGAGTGTAGCAATACTATGTGCGATTTAGTTCTATTGGCATAATCGAATCCTATCAGGCATGCCTTTTCGGAATATGCCGAGAAATCTATCGGTATGAGTATCGACGCCGATTTGTCTTTTACGATGCTGCTGGCTGATTCTTCGTTTAGTGTGGTGGCTTGCTCTATTATCCGTAGCGCTTGTGCTAAGTCGCTTTCCTTTATCCTTACTCGCACTCCTACCGAGATAACAGGATGCTCGAGGTTTACGTTGTGTATCACAACCTCGATGCCACACTTCTCAAGCAGCGATTTCAGTTGAATCGCTTTCTCGTAAGTATGTATTGCTACTGTTACCAGTTTCTTATCCGGTCGGAGCAACATAGATTGGATGCCAGAGCTTTTTTACTTGTTCTCTTTCTCTTCGAGAATCTTGATGGCAAGGTCGTATATTGTGGTATCGTCGAGTACTACGATGCCGCCGTCGGGCCCTGGTTCAATATGTAAGCCGCAGTTCTTGCCAAATTCATAGTTGCTGCCACCGAAGTAGTTTCTTACTGTTTGAACTGTTACGTTCAACTGGTCTGCGATCTTATGCATTGAACCATCGGGCAAACTGTCTTTGATTCTTCTGAGTTCGTTAAATGAAATTGTCTTGATCATGATAGTATAGTTAATTAGAATTATTGTTCTGCGATAAATTTATGTAATATTATCCAATTAAACAAATAAACTGTAAGTTATTTTATATGTCTTACAGCATAAAAATTGATATCACTATAGTTGTTAGCAAGTTAGCTCCTATAATTAATGTAGATATATTTGCATAAATTTTGCCAAATGGGGAATTATCGACTATTTTTCTTCTTTCAAGATTGCTAATCGTCATTTTGTAAAGAGCATATGCTGCCATTGCCGAGAGCACGCCAACTGCAATCCCGCAAATTATGTCGCCGGGATAATGAACACCAAGATATATGCGGCTATAGGTTACGGCCGACGCCCACACTGTTCCAACTATCATGAAATAGTGATTGCGGATTATCATTGCCAGCAATGTTATGAAGGCAAATGTGTTGGCGGCATGGCTCGATACGAATCCAAATGGGCTACCGCGATAATTGTTCAGGATGTGAATTGTACCAGTAAGGACGTCGTTGTGCGATGGGCGTGGCCTTGCCACAACTTCCTTTATCACCGTCGACGATATCTGGTCGGCTAACGTTATGCATATGGCCATCGTCAAAAGTATTATCAGCGCCTGTTTCCAGTTCTTCACAAACAGAAGCACTGTAATACATATATACAATGGTATCCATGTTTCTTTAGCCGAGAGGGTCCACATCAATGTGTCGAAGAACGGCGAATGAAACGAATTGAGCCATGTAAACAGTTGTGTATCCAGGCTGTCGAGCGTGCTGATAATCTCGGTAAACAAATTGTTTATTTATAGGATAGGGTAATGCTTAAATCTTTTCTATATTAACGCCGTTAATCCAGGCGCGGTGCGAATCGTCGGCCTTGATATCGTACCATATGCCTTCGTCCTTGTTGGCAACCGAGTCGAGGATGTAGATTTTGGTGCCTTCGTTCAAAATAAATGCTTCCTCGGTTTTTCCCTTAGGCTGGCGGGGCGATGTGCTCAGCACCACTGTAGGCACGGTTATTATGGCGTAACGTTTCTGTTCTATGCGGTTGCGTATGTTATAGGCAAATCCGTTGGCAAATATCACTATTATCAGTAATACAATAGCTCCGAAGAATCCTATTTTCTTCTGTAATACTGATGAACCGAACACATACAGCGCAATGGCTGCCAGAAACAGCAAAAATGTTACAATGGCAATTGTGGCCCAGCCGTTCGACGAGCTACAGTCGCGGATTTTGCGGAACAGTTCCACTATGATGTTGCTTTCATCAACGTCGGTGTTGTCGGTAATCTTCGACTTGACAAATTCCAGGTTGCTGCGGGCATCGGCATTTGTTGGGTCAATGTTAAGGGCACGTTCGTAGTATAGGATAGCTTTTCCCGGATGTCCCAACCGATAATGGCAATTGCCGATGTTATACATAAGAGCCGACGATGTGCCTTCGTTGGCTGCAGCTTGCTCATATAGGGCAAGTGCCTCACTGTATTTGTCGGCCGAGTAGGCTTTCTCTGCCTTGGCTGTCAATTCCTCTCCATATGCATTTACTGCTGAGATGGCTATTGCTGCAATAGTGGCTATTATGATATATATTCGTTTCATTTCTTCTTTGTATTTTCAAGTTTGTCCATTGCTTCACTGGTGCTGTTGTAGAGCGATTCCATCTGCGAATCAGATTGTGCCGGTGCATACTGCGCAAACTCGCACTCGTCGAGTATTTTCAGTATCTCGTCGGTCAGTTCTGCTGTCGCTCCGTAGTTGCCCAGCTCTATTGCTATGTTTTCCTTGCTCAGGTTCGACACCGGTATACCAATCTTGTCGCTCAGATAACCCCATAGCGCTTTCAATATCTCGGCATGGAAATTTGAGCTGTCGTGAGCCTGCATATAAGCCTTGGCCTGACGCAGGCGCTTCTTGGCAACCTTCCCGGCTTTCTTGGTACGCATAAGCTTCACATTCGAACGTGCCTTGATATTCTTGCGGTAAATAATCAGTATGGCAATGAGTATGAGCGTTGGCAAAATGTACCACAGCCAATAGATGAATGTCGACACCGTCAAGCTGTTGTCGTGAGTCAGCTTTAAATTGCCGGTCTTTATATGGAGTATGTCGGTGTTCTTTTGCACCACATCGGTCTTGGCGGTAGCTCTCGACGATGTCGGTGCACCGTTGCCTTTATCGACGTGAAGCGTCATGGCTTCTGTGCTCACCGTTTCATATTTCTTGCTGTTGATGTTGAAGTAGCAGAAATTCACCGCCGGTATGGTAAAGTCGCCCACGTATTGAGGGCTGAAGGTGTATTCCCACGTCGATGTTCCGCTCATGTTGCCTCCGTTTGGCGATATGTTACTCTTTGCCTGTGGGTCATAAACCTCGAATTGCGATGGGAAGTCAACCACTGGTGCCTTCAGATACTTTATGTTGCCGGTACCCGAAATGGTGATGCTGTAGGTGGCTGCCTCATAGGTCTTGAACTTGGTGTTACTAAGTTTGCTTGATATCTTATATGTTCCTACCGCACCGCTGAATCCTGCAGGCTTAGGTTCGGGAAGTGGGCGCACGTTCACCGAGGCTGAGTTAGATTTTACTTTCAGCTCTCGCTCAACTGGTGTGCGGATTATGCCGAAGAACGAACGTTGCTGCTCATATTGTATCACCGAAAGGTCGTAGTTTCCCGATGTTATGGTCAGTGTGCCCGACTGTTGCGGATACAGGATGCAGCGTTTAAGCTCGGCCACCATATAGTTCTCGCCGTTTATGTGCTCTATGCTGTTAAGCTGGGCTGTGATGGGTAGGTCTTCAATGAGGAAACCGTTGAACGATGGCTGAAGCGTTGGCATAAAGCTGTTGATTTCATATTTGGTGTACAACTTTATTGAGCATACTATGGCTTCTTGCTCGTAGGCTGACGATTTCGACAGGTTGATTCTTACAAACAGGTCTTTTCCGTCTATAGGTTTCGATGCCGAACGCGAGTCGATATTGTCGATTTGTGCCGATTGCGACTGTGTGCCGCCGTTGGTTGATGCGCTCTTGTCGGGTGGCAAAATCTCTATTGAGAAGCTGTTGGTGCTCACGGTTTTGCCGTCAACATTTATCGATGCACCTTCCACCTTGTATGTGCCTGGTTTGTCGGCTCGATAGGTGTAGGTATACGATGTTGAAAACGAACTCGTCTGCTTGCCGTTGATAAATTGGTAGCTCGACGATTGCCCTGTTGCTGGTCCGAATATCAGTGTCGCTCCTTCTATCTGGTCAACTTTCAGCGCGGTTCCTTCTGCATCCTTGAGCGTGTAGGTAACAGTGAATTTGTTGCCTTGAATCACTTGCCGGGGTGCCTGTACGGTAAACGACGCAGCTGTGGCATGCATAAGGCCTCCAACAATAGCCAATAACGTAACAACAATATTTAATGCTTTCATTCTCATCGGTTTATCGTTTTTTCGTAAACTTTTACCACTGGTTTTTGGTGCTTCTGCGCTGATGTTCTTGCTCGTTGGCACGTAGTGCATTCACTTTCTGTTGAGTGGTCTTCTCATTGTTCTGCACGGCGTTCAGAATTTGCTCATCATTGTTTGGTGCAGCACCACCTTGCTCGTTCTGCTTATCCTTGTTTTCTTTCTGGTCTTGCTGAGGCGAGTTTTGTGGTTGTTTGTTTTGGTCTTGTTTGTCTTTATTCTGGTCCTGCTTATCCTGCTTTTGGTCCTGATCTTGATTTTGTTTGTCGTCCTTTTTGTCCTTGTCTTTGTCTTGGTCCTGCTGCTGTTGCTGCTGTAGTTTCTTCTGGGCAAGGCGCAGATTCTCGCGGGCCTGGTCGTCGTCTGGGTTGCGACGTAGGGCATCTTTGTACATTGCTACACTACGGTCGTATTTCTCTTCGTTGAAAGCAATGTTGCCAAGGTTGTAGAATGCGCGCGACGTAAGCTTTGGGTCCTTGCTGATGGCCACCAGATTATTCAGTATTGAGTCAGCCTTGAAAATCGGGCTGTTCCGGTTCTCGAGCTTGTCCTCTTTCCCGGCTTGCTTTATCAGCGATGCTGCAAGGTTGTATAGTCCAATCTCCGAATCAGGGTTGGCTCCCAATGCTTGGCGGTACTTCACTTCGGCTTCGGCAAAGCGCTTGTCGTTGTACAGCTTGTTGCCTTCGCGAATCAGCTTTCGCTCCTTGCGTATTGTCTTTGCTTCCTTGGCTTTATTGTCGGCTGCCTGTATTGGGGCCGACGCCATAAGCAACATTATTGCCAGTATGATGATATTACTTATTCTGTTCATTTTTCGAGAAGAAGTTTATGTCCTTGAGCCATGAAATCTTGCGGTCAAGGATAAAGATTTCAACTATAAGAACCACCAATGCAATCCATGCAAATATCGGGAATTGCTCGTCGTGCTTGCTGTAGACGGTTTTCTCGATATCCGATTTGGCCAATGTCTTAAGCTGGTCGTCAACCACATCGACGGCGTCGTTGTCGCTTGCCGATACGTAGGTGCCTTTACCGGCTTTGGCAATGTCCTGTGCCATTTGCTCGTTAAGGTAGGTAGTAACCACCTGCCCATTGTCATCTTTCAGGAATTCACCTGGGCGGCCCAATGGAATTGGTGCACCTTTGGGCGAGCCGATTCCTATAACGTTCACCTGTATTCCCTTTTCTTGTGCATCCTTGGCCATTCCGATGGCGTCATCTTCGTGGTTTTCACCATCAGTGATTATGATTATTGCTTTTTGACTATTCTCGTTGGGCGTAAACGAGTTCATTGCCAACTTTATTGCGGCGCCGATAGCCGTGCCTTGCGTTGGAACCATCTCGGTGCTGATGCTGCTCAGAAACATCTTTGCCGATATGAAGTCGGATGTGATTGGCAACTGGGTATATGCATTGCCGGCAAACACTATCAATCCCACTTTGTCGTCGCCAAGCTTGTTGATTAGCTTTTCAAGCATCAGCTTCGATTTCTGCAGTCGCGACACTCCGCTCGGGCTGTCCGACGACGAGGCAAGCATTGAATTGGATACGTCGAGCGCCACCATAACCTCAATGCCGCGTACTTTCACCGTTTCCTCCTTCGAGCCGGCACGTGGGCGTGCTATCATGATTACTATGATGAGCAAGGCAAACATCATAACCGATATCTTTATCCACGGCTTGTAGGCCGATACGTCGGGCATCAATGTACTAAGCACCTCAATGTTGCCGTATTGCTTTAGCTTTTTCTGGCGCGTACGTCGTGCCAATACGAATATTGCCAATACCAACGGTATTAACAATAGCAGATATAGTGCATTTGGATTACCAAAACTGAACATGACGTTTTTCTTTTTTTATGGTATGTTCCTGAGAATGGTGTTGCGGGCTACAATCTCAAAACATACAAGTATTAACAGAAGTATCGCCCAGGGCATATAATTGTCTTCGGTGTGGCTGAATTGCTTCACATCCATCTGGGTCTTTTCAAGACGGTCGATTTCGGCAAATATGTTGCTCAGGGTGTTCTTGTCGGTGGCTCTGAAGTAGGTGCCTCCAGTGGCCGACGCTATCTTCTTCAGAGTGTTCTCATCAATTACTACAGGAAGCGACTGATACTCCATCTTGCCGTAAAAATTTGTTCCTACGGGGTAGAGGGCGTTGCCGTTGGTGCCTACACCTATGGTGTACACTCTGATGCCCAGCTTCTGGGCTATTGAGGCCGCCGTGAGCGGTGCCACCGTACCGGTGTTGTTCGAGCCGTCGGTGAGCAGAATGATGCTTTTCGACTTGGCCTTGCCGTTCTTTATTCGGTTTATCGATGTGGCAATGCCGTCGCCTATTGCTGTGCCGTCCTCAAGCATTCCCATCTTAAGGTCCTGAATGTAGTTTGTCAGTACAGCTTTATCGGTGGTCATTGGCACCAAGGTGAAACTTTCCCCGGCAAATATCACAATGCCGATGTTGTCGGTTTCGCGTCCAGATATAAATTTCGATGCCACATCCTTGGCGGCCTCAAAGCGGTCGGGCTTGAAGTCGCGAGCCAGCATACTGGTGGATACGTCGAGGGCTATGACTATGTCAGTTCCTTCGGTTTCCGATGTCTGCCAATGGTCGCGGGTCTGCGGGCGGCAGAGTATGATGATTACGCATCCTATCGCTGCAAGCCTTATGGCAAACAGAAAATGACGGAAATACACTTTCCACGATGTCCGCATCTTGTCGAAGGGCAGCGTGGTCGACACCGTCAGCGATGGCGTCGCATTCTTATGTCTCAATATATACCAAACTATGATTGGGATATATATCAGAAACAGCCAGAATAAATGTGGATTTGCAAATATCATAGTTATTTGGTTGCGTTTGTTTGGTTCTTGGCCTGTTGGGCTGTGGCTTCGGCTTTTGCTGCCTCGCCGTTCCCTTCGGCTTGCTGTTCGTCGGCAACAACCTCCACAGGCTTGGTTTCGTTAACGAAATATTGTGCACGGTTCCATGCTGCCTCGCTGTCGTCGGGCAACGGTCGCATGTTTGCAAACTTCACAAAGTCGGCCACTTCCAGAATCAGCTTCAGCTGTTCGTTTACAGCCTTGGTCTCTTCGTTGCGGCGTAGAGTGTCGATAATCTGCGACGAAGTCATCTCAACGGCATTGATGCCGAAGCGACGGTCGATATATCTGCGCAGGATATCGGTAAGTCGTGTGAAGTATTCTTTTTCTTGTCCGTTTTGCCATAGCTTGGCGGCCTTCAGACTGTTCAGCGCCTCGATGGCCTCGTCGAATGGCGGTATTTCCTTCTTCTGCGACTTCAACATCGGCTTGCCGTTCTTGTGACGCTGGTACAGATAGTATCCCACTGCTGCCAGTGCAAGCACAAGCACCAATATCCACCAATAATAATATATGAAGTCGGGCAGATAATCAAAAAGGTTGAACGGCACATCGGCAGTGCCTTTGTAGCCGTGGACTGTGGTCATTGAGTCCACATTCACCGGAACAACCTTCAGATTCAGCGCATTTGAGAATATTGTGTCGCGACCCACCATATATTTGGCTGCCGGTATTTCCCATATACCGGAATCAAACGACTGCACTATCAGCGTGCGGTCAATTTGTATGCGGTTGTTGCCAAGGTCGGTGGTGTCGTTATGCGGTTCGCCTATGATTTCCACGTTTGGACCTGCCAGTTGGGGATTGTCGCTCACAAATGTACCTTCTACACCTTTGTCCTGAACTATCTGGTAGTGCAGGCGCGTCTGCTTGCCCATCAGTATGGCCACCGAGTCGATTTTGGCTGTCACTGTGGTGTTTCCGGCAATCATTGTTGCCGGAAGCAGTGTCAGTAACAGTGCTATGCTCGTTATGATGTTCTTACAAATTCTTGTCATCGTAAACCACGTTTTTTAAACAGTCCCATCAATGCTTTCACATAATCTTCGTCGGTGGCTATCGATGTGATGTCGACTTTACACCGCTGGGCTGTCAGATTCATGTTGAGCTGGCGCTCATACCACCATTTATTATACACCTTTCTCACATTCGCCGAGCTTGTGTTTATCCACTTCTCGACGCCGCGCTCGGCGTCGGCCACTTTTATCAGCCCTACGTCGGGCAGCTGGGCCTCGCGCTTGTCGTACACTTGTATTGCTGTCAGGTCGTGCTTGCGGTTGGCTATCGACATCGGTTTGTAAAAGTCTTTCTCGTCGATGAAGTCGGAAATAAGGAATGTGGTGCAGCGTTTCTTGATGGCTTCGGTGAGATATTCCAGCACACGGCCTATATCGGTGCTGTTGTTGTCGGCCTTGAAGTCGAGAAGTTCACGGATTATGTGCAGAATGTGCTTGCGCCCTTTCTTCGGCGGCAAAAATTTCTCTATCTTGTCCGAGAAGAATATCACGCCAATCTTGTCGTTGTTCTGGATGGCTGAGAATGCTATTGTGGCTGCTATCTCGGCCATCATCTCTTGTTTGGCCACTCCTTGTGCTCCAAATATGCGGCTTCGCGACACATCCACCAGCAGCATTACGGTGAGCTCGCGCTCCTCCTCGTATACTTTCACATACGGGTGGTTGTGACGGGCGGTAACGTTCCAGTCAATGTCGCGGATATCGTCGCCATATTGGTATTCGCGCACTTCCGAGAAGGTCATACCTCGTCCCTTAAAGGCCGAATGGTATTCTCCCGCAAAGATGTTTTGCGAAAGTCCCTTCGTCTTTATCTCGATTTTCCTGACTTTCTTTAAAAGCTCATTAGCATCCATTGACATAACTAATCAATTAATATCTATAGTAACTTTTTGCATGGCCGAATAATTTTTCGCCCACATTAATTATTATAATACATCAATTGATTAAGGTACTGCAATCTTGTCGAGGATTTCGCTGATGATTTCGTCGGAGTCAATGTTGTTGGCTTCGGCCTCGTACGACAATCCGATTCGGTGACGAAGCACGTCGTGGCTTACGGCACGTACATCCTCGGGTATCACGTAGCCGCGGCCTTTCAGGAAGGCATAGGCGCGGGCTGCAAGTGCCAGACTTATCGAGGCACGTGGCGATGCACCGAACGATATGATGCCGTTAAGGTCGGTCAAGCCGCATTCGGCCGAATCGCGGGTAGCAAACACGATGTCGACAATATATTTCTCAATCTTTTCGTCGATGTATATCTTGCGCACTATGTTGCGCACGTCGAGAATCTCCTCGGGACGCACCAGTGCATCCACGCGGCGAGCTGTGCCTTGGATGTTCTGGCGAATAATCAGCTTTTCCTCTTCCTTGTTGGGGTAGCCTATAACCACCTTCATAAGAAAACGGTCAACCTGCGCCTCGGGCAGTGGATAGGTTCCTTCTTGCTCAATCGGGTTCTGGGTGGCCATTACCAGGAATGGCTTGTCGAGGGCAAAGGTGGAGTCGCCGATTGTCACCTGACGCTCTTGCATGGCTTCGAGCAATGCGCTCTGCACCTTGGCTGGGGCACGGTTGATTTCATCGGCAAGTACGAAGTTGGCAAATATCGGGCCTTTTTTAACCTCGAACTTCTCTTTCTGAACGCTGTACACCATTGTACCGATAACGTCGGCTGGCAGCAAGTCGGGGGTAAACTGTATTCGGCTGTATTTGGCATCGATAAGTTGTGCCAATGTCTTTATGGCTAACGTTTTGGCCAAGCCCGGCACACCTTCGAGCAGAATGTGCCCATCGGCTAATAATGCTATAAGTAATGAGTCCACAAGGTGACGCTGACCCACTATGGTTTGGTCCATGCCTTGGGTAATTAATTTCACAAATCCGCTTTTACTCTCTATGAGGTCGTTCAACTCGCGAATATTTACTGATTCACTCATGATTCTTATATGTTTTGTTGATTTTGTTTGCAAATATATCACTTATGGCGGTAAAAATGTTAACGCCAATAGTTAAATTTTAATATTAATACTTTAATAGATTCAATCGCACCTAAAGCATTGCCAATGGCCCTTTGTAGTGGCATCTGACATTACTTGGTTCCCAGAATCTCGGCCGATTTGGCTTTGGCTTTTGCTACACTTTCGGGGTCGTTCTTGTCGATACCGTATTTCGATGCCGGTGGTATTATTACCACTGTGCCGGCCTCAATATGGTTGGGGTCGCTTATTATCGATTTATTCTCCTCGTAGATGTAAACCCAAAAATTAAGGTCGCCGTAATATTCCCTTGCCATGGTGGTGAGGAAGCGGGTGCGGCCCACTGTATCGGTCTTCACAAGCGATATCGAGTTGTCGCTCGCCGGCTTGGCTTCTTCCTTTGCAGCTTCAGGTTGCTTGGTGGCTGTATCGGCAGGTTTGGCCTCTGCGGCACTGAATTCGGGCTCTACGCTGTCGGTCACGGCAACATTTTCCACTTGTGCCTCATCGTCTTCGTTGTCGGTGGTGGATGTGGCAACACCGAATCCGCTGAACCACAATATCGCAAGTAACAGCAGTGCAGTCACTATTATGCCAGTAATTAGTCCCCAGAAGAATCCTTTGCCAAACGAGCCTTTCTGCTCGTTGTCCTCTTCTTCCTCGTCATCGTAGTTATACTCTGCGGGTTCTTCGGCTTGGGACTCGGGTTCGGTCATAGGCATCACTGTTGCCACTGCCGCTTCAGGCTCTTCGTCCTGTGCCATGAGCTCTGCCGGTATCTCTGGCGGCATTGCCGGCTCCGTAATTTCTTCGCTTTGGGCCTCAGGCTCTTCGGCTATTGTCTCCTCTTCTGTAATGGCTGCTATCGGTGCACTTATCGGGAGCTGTTCGTCTGCCGATATGTCTTCAAGCGCTTCAATCACCTCGGAAGGAGTACTATCGTCAATCTCCACAGTGTCGAAATCGGCAAACGCTGCGTTTACCGCGTCGGCAAGTTCCTTGTCGGGAGTGAACGTAATCTTGCTGTGCTCCGGAATCTCTATCTCTTCGCCGGTGCCCACGTGCACACTCTTGCGTGCCTCCACCTTCGATACTTTGAACACGCCGAAACGTCGTATCTTAACAGTCTCGCCATCCTCAAGCGCCTGCTCTATTGCTGCAAAAAACTCCTTTACAAACGATTCCGACGTCTTTTTCGTCGTCCCGTTGCTCTGCGACACTAGGTCTATCAGTTCAGGAAATGTTATCTTTTTGTTCATACCTCAACCAGTTTCAATTATTATCTTTATTGGGGCTGTTTTGTGCGAAGTTTCTGCTTCATTATTGCGCTCATCTTGAATGTAAGCACAACCTTGGGCGGTATCAGAATTCGTTTGCCGCTCGAGGGGTGGATGTTTATCCGTTCCTGTCGCTTCCGCGGCTCAAATGTCCCGAATCCCGGTATGGCTATCGAATCCTCCTCGGCGCATCGCTCCTTGAACACATTTATCAGTGCGTCAAGTTGTTTCTCGGTTTCGTCCACACTTCGACCGGTCTTCCCTGATATATTCTTTATCAGTTGTTTTGTATCCATATGATTTTGTATAATTACCAATTTTGTATTGGAATAGCATGGCACAATGCGCAAATGAGGTGTCTCAACGCTAATCGCCAAGCCCGAAATCCCACTGCAAATTTACTACCTTTCACCCACTATACCAAACACATCCGCCTTTTTCCATTCTCCAATAAGATCATTAAGCGAATTCTTTAAAACCATGATTATAATTAATAGTTATTAAAAAAATGTCAAATATTTTTTGTTGTTCAATTGACAATACTTCAATTTGCATTGACTCGCAGATAGTCCATAGGGCTTATGTGGTTTTTTTAAGGCTCGACTAGTTATTCCAACTGAAGATGAAATATCAAGAATGGACAATTATGATATTTTTGCTTTCTTAGTTACATATCCATGTTCTGTAGCTATGCCGTCAGGATGCCTATTTTGTTGGTTCCCATTGCAGTCTAATCTTTTATGTAATGCACCTGCCGAGAAATGAACTGGGCAGGTGCATTGGCGTTTTATTTTGTTAGTGCGGCAAAGCGACCCAGGCGGATGGCTATGGTGTCGTTGCTGCTGTTGACGAGCCTTACGTAGCGCATGGCGCTGTCGTCGGCCGGGATGGTGTCGAGCCGATCGGCGCCAGACTTGGCGAATGCTTCCCAGCTGTTTCCGTCGGCCGACCACTCCAGGCTGCGTTGGCTGGCTTTGCTCGAGCGAAGGTCGTACACAATGGCGGTGGGCTGCTTGTGGCTCTCAATCTTGAACCCTACGAAATCGCCTGGTGCGAGCTTTAGGAGTGCAAAGTGAGGCACGATGCCCACAACATCGTCGTCGACAAAGCATGACAGTTCATCAGCATAAGCTGAACCAGCGATAATCGTTGGAAGTTCTGCTGGTTTTTGTTCGGGTAGTAGGGTGTTCTCCACGTGGCGGAGCATTGCTTCGATAAATGGCATCAGCACTTGCGAGCCGCTGCGCACTCCATCCTGCTCTCCCTTGCGGTATTTGCGGTTTAGTGCATGCATTGCCTCGATAGCCTCTTTCACTTTGGCATATGCCGTACGACAACCTTCGGCATCGCCGTCTTTGGCAATGGCGAGCATTTCCATGGTGGCCATGCCGGCCTTGCCGAGATTCTCGGTCTGTGCAAGCCACGGCTCTATTTCGCTTAGCAGTTCTTTGTTTGTGGCCTTCGAACGTATTTCGGCTGGGGCTTTTTGAATCTGCTCCATAAGTGTGGCAATGTCGTTGGCCTCCTTGCTGTTGTAGGCGCCTTCGGTTATCGATTTTGTGAATTGGTTAATCATTTCTCTTGAATTGAACGATTCTTCGCGCTCGTAGAGCCATGTGTTAGGGCCAATACTGGCATTGTGCTCGCAGAACAAGCGGAATGCTTCGGGGGCTTCGGGCACAAGGGCCTTACATGCACGCTCCCAGCTTGCAGTCGAGTCGTATTCTTTGGCATTCCACACAAATTCGGCAACGCTCCATATTGCCACCTTGCTGGCTTCGGCATATTCCATCGGGTTCGACACGAATGCCACCACCTTGTCGGATATTTCCTTGTCAAGGCCATATACCGGTCCCATTGGCAGATAAGCCAGGCTGTAGTCGTTAACCGGGAAGTTCCACCATATGTAGCAATTGCGTTTTATCCTGTTGTTGACCCACGAAATGCCGTTGTTGGTGATGTCGCACACCACCTTGTCGCCGGTCCACATCACGCGGACAAACGGGTCGAGTTCCTCACCGAGGATGTCGAGATAGTCGGAGTTGGCCCATTCGCGGTTATATTCTGTCGGACAGAGAATCAGCTGTTGTATGTCGTCCTTGGCATCCACCACTTCCTGTTTCAGGTAGTTCATAAATGCTGCCTGTTTGTGGGCGTCGGTCCCTTCGCCGGTAATATCGTCGAAAAACACTGCAAAGCCTCTTACTCCCAAGTCGTACATCCGCATCAGTTTGTTAACGGCAGCTTGACGGTCGGTTTCGTTCCATTTGATATCCATTCCGGGGTGGATGGCCCACACAAAGTCAACTTTGTTCTTCTTGGCCTCAGTCACCAATGCCTGAATGTTGCGTGCCTCGTCGTCGGGGTACGGCTCACGCCACAGTGCGCGGTGATACGGGTCGTCCTTCGGTCCGAAGATGTAGGTGTTCATCTTCATTCGTCCATACATGCGCAGTTGCGACACCCTGTTCTCAAATGTCCACGGATTGCCATAAAAGCCTTCCACAACACCGCGGAACGCTACATCGGGATAGTCGACGATGTTGCACACCGGCAACCTAGTCCCTTCGCAGGCCAGCTGCTTCAGCGTCTGGGCTGCGTAGAACATCGACCTGTCGTCGTAAGCACCTATGCTGATGCCTTCGGTGCTGATAGCTATTGTGTATGCCCCCGACTGTTGCAGCTTAGCCACAGTGTCGATTGCCTCAATTTTTATTGATGTTGCGGCATTTTCATTGATTTTCAGTGTTTTGCTTAGAATTTCGAGAGCATCGGCGTCAATGTCCGAAGTGCATTCTGCGCGATATCCCTCGGCCGGCATTTCTATATATTCGCCACTGAATTCCACACATTGAGGGGTGGGGTACACATCCAGTTTTTTGACAGTTCGAGTGCCGCACGATGTAACCAGCAGTGCAGCAGCAACAATTGCTAATGTCTTCCTCATCTTTTTGGTATTGTTTTAGGTGTTAATATTCGGAAAGTTATATTTTCCCGTAGTCGTCAGAAATCAAGAAATGATTTGTCGGATTTCCCGGGCAATAACTCTATGTAAAGGTCATGGTTAGCCTCGTACATGTTTATGTTAAAGTCATATGTTATTTTTTCTCTTGGTATGGCGTCAATTGTCTTTTGGTCAAATTCATTATGTCTCGACCGTGAATTTCTTCCTGCATTTGGCTCATTCGACAATGAGCTTGGCATGTCAATGTCGGCTCCCTTAGCCTTTATTATCAGAGTGCGCCCTTTCAATCGCCTCAAATTGTTATTGCTGTATTCTGCAATTTTGAAGCGTTCGCCAGGAACTATTGAGCTCCCTGTCCCTACGGGTATTATGTAGTCGCTTTCCGTCGCTTCCACCACTGCAATCTTTAATATGGTATACAATGTCTTGTTTACCACAAACACATTGTCGTTGATGTTCAGCGTCGTCGGGACTGTACACACAATTTCGTTGTTGCCTGCTGCGATGCTGTCGTTTCGCCCTTGTGCATCAATATTGAATGCTGTTGATGCAACAATAAATAGTACAAATAGTAGGTGCTTCATAATATTTAATGTATTTGGTTATTTGTTTGTAACCAAAGTGATTGCATCGGGCTGTATGTCTATCCTGTGTTTCTTGAACAGATGCCCGATGGCTTGCTTGAAATCGCGCTTGCTGCATTTGAAGTAAGCCCGGATTTCCTCTGGCGTCGATGCATCGGTTATGTGCATCGAACCACCGTTGGCACGCATGCGTTCCACAAGGCGTTCGGCAAGATCTGCCGTTCGGCTTTTTGCCTTAGTGCCGAGCAGAAGGTCGATTTTGCCGTCGCGGCGAATGGTTTTCACTCGTGCCTGGTGATGCTCGCCGATGTTTATCTCGGCAAACACCTCGTTGTGGTAAATCATGCCCCAATGCAGATTATTGATAATTACCCTATATCCCAGGTCAGTGCGCTTGGCTATCAGCACATCCACCAGCTCGTCGGTACGATAGTGTGGTATTGTGTTGTCGACAAATTTGTCGAGCTTGGCCGATGCTACTATTCGCTTGGTGTTGTCGTCAAGGTAGATATACACCACATAGTAGCGCCCTTGTTCCATCCGCACTTTCTGCTCGCGGAACGGCACTAAAAGCTCCTTGGGCAATCCCCAATCAAGGAATGCACCGGTGGCATTCACTTGCGATACACGTAGCAGTGCAAACTCGCCCACCATAGCCTTCGGACGGTCGGTTACTGCCACCAGACGGTCCTCTGAATCGTTATACACAAACACATCAATTTCATCGCCCTCCTTCACTCCCTCGGTCAGATAACGTTTCGGTAAAAGTATTTCTATCCCATCGCCGGCTTCGAGAAATGCACCGAAATCAACGAATCGGTTTACTTTGAGGGTGTTGATTTTTCCTATTTGAACCATTCAATGTAATTTTTAAGCGAATATCGCAATAATTAATCAATTATTTGTCATTTCATAATTAATTTTGCACTATCTTTACATAATAAGAGCCTCTTGAGCATTTGCGATTCGCTCCAAGAGCCATTATTCTTAAAAAGGAAAAAACATGAAATATCTGTTATCAGTCGCTGTCTTGTTAATTGTTCTGTGTATCCTTCCGTCGGGGTGTAGCCATAGCGATAATTCGTCTCGCGCCACTGCGGGCGACACTGTTGTGTTCCACACCACCGCCCTCAGCGATTCAGTAAAGTTTCTCATCAGTGGTCGCGATTCGGCCTGTGTCAAGGTGCGCCTTTCGTTGGCTTTGCCTGCTGAGTATGCCGATTCGGCGGCTCTTTCGCAGTTCGAGAATAAGTTGTCAGCATATCTCTTGGGTTACGATACAGTAAGTACTGCATCAGAATCGTTCGCATCCATCTACATTGCCAGCGTCCTCGATGTGTTCAATGGCAGCAATTGGGCCGAGGTGCACGATTCGCTTCCCGGCGATCACGACGAGATGTCTTCCGACTTCACCGACGTGATGATCAACATCGATGTTTATCCCGTATTCAATTCCAACGGTATTGTGTCGATGTGCAAGCATCGCACAACTATCTACAGTGAGCCCGACACACTCTCTGAACGATTCTATTTCAATTATAATCTTCGCGACATGAGTGTAGTCGACATCACAAGCCTCATCTCCGAAGACGACTTCGTTGAGGTGAGCGAGATGTTGCGTTATCGTTTGCTCGACGATTCGGGGGTCCGCACCAACGACGAACTCATTGAACAGGGCTATTTCAATCTCGATAATCTGCAGGTCAACAACAACTTCTTCATAAGCTCTAAGGGTATTACCTGGAATTATATTCCCTTCGAGATTGCTTGCTACAAGATAGGCGAAAGTGCCATTACTCTCAGCTTCGACGAGTTGGCCCCGTATTTACTTATAAAAGACCTCGTTAATTAAATGAACAACGTAATAGAGAAATATTTTCCGCATCTCACCGATCGCCAGCGTGAGCAATTCAATATGATGGGTGGGTTGTATCCTGAGTGGAACGAGAAAATCAATGTTATTTCCCGTAAAGATATCCAGAACCTTTACGTAAACCACATACTCCATTCGCTCGGCATCGCCAAGATGCTCGATTTGAAATCCGGTTCGCGTGTACTCGATTTCGGAACCGGCGGCGGTTTCCCGGGAGTTCCGTTGGCTGTTATGTTTCCCGATTCTCATTTCCATCTTGTCGATAGAATTGGCAAGAAACTCCGTGTGGCTGAGGATATTGCCACCAGGATAGGTCTTGAGAACGTCTCAATTCAGCATGGCGACATCAAGGAGGTGAAAGGCAAATTCGATTTCGTCGTGAGCCGTGCTGTGATGCGTCTCGACGAGATTGTGCCGCTCGTAAAGCGCCTTATCGATGCAAAATGCATTAATTCGCTCCCTAACGGCCTTATATGCCTCAAAGGGGGTGAACTCGATTCCGAAATCCACAATTATCGTCGTTCGGTGCTTATCGAGCAGCTCAAATACTGGTTCGACGAACCTTTCTTCGAAACAAAGAAGGTTGTATATTTGCCCATTCAAACTAAATAACACCGCAATGAAGGTATCCCGTTTTCAAGTGAATCTGTTCGGCGAGAACACCTACATCCTTTTCGATGAGTCTTCGCGCGAGGGGATAATAATCGACCCGGGAATGTATACCGACAACGAAATGTCGGAGATCGACGAATTCATAGCTCGCAATTCCCTGATAATCTCCAGAGTGTTGCTCACTCATATGCATATCGACCATATGTTTGGCGTGAGTTATCTCCGTCAGAAATACGATGTGAAGGTGTATTGCTCTGAAGCCGAACAGCCCCTTGGCCTCAAGACACAGGCTCAGGCTTCGCTCTTCGGAATAAAGAAAGAAATGCCGCAAGTTCTCATCGACACTGTGGTTGCCGATGGCGATGTTCTAACTCTTGCCGACGAGCAGATTCAGGTGCTCAGTGTGCCTGGACATTCCCCCGGCGGATTGGCATTCTATTGCCCCTCGTCAGGTGTTGTGTTTACCGGTGATGTCCTGTTCGATGGCAGCATCGGCCGTACCGATTTGGTTGGTGGCGATTATCGGCAACTCATCGATTCAATTCGCACCAAGCTTCTTCCGCTGCCCGCCGAAACCCTTGTGTGCCCTGGTCATGGCGGAACCACTACCATCGGCGATGAGGCTGGATTTAATCCGTATTTGCGTTGATAAATTCATCTAATCGTGCTCATCCTCCGTTTTTTATCAAAAATTTCGCATTATTTACAATATTTTTTTCAAAAAAAAATTTCTTTTTTATAGGAAATAAAAATTATTCGTATATTTGTTAACAAAATTAATGTCTAACTTTAAATACAATCACTGATGAAAGAATTATTGGAAAAAGCTGATGCTCTCGTAGCTGCTTTCAAGAAAGATGCTACTGCTCAATTGGAAAATGGTAACAAAGCTGCTGGTACTCGTGCTCGTAAGGCTTCTCTCGAACTCGAAAAGCTTATGAAGGAATTCCGCAAAGCATCTTTGGAAGCTGCAAAGAAGTAATAATCTTTTTTATTGAAAAAATAAAGGCTCCGGCGAAATTTGATTTTGCCGGAACTTTATTTTATATCCCACCCCATGCGCCGCATGGTGCTGTGCATTGCAATAAGGTTAATCACCACTACTGAGCATCCGCATAGTCCTATACAAATTATTTCCGTGGGGGTGTATTCAGAGCTGGTGTGTATCAATGCTGTTATATAATATGGCAATGTGATGATGGCTGTCAGCGAGCCCAGAGCGTAGCTCCTCAGGATGACGCACTGCCCGATGTGAACCAACAGATGCACGCCTGCTCCCAGGCACAGTGCGTACCAGCCTGCCTGCCACCCGCCATAAAGGGCAATGGCTGTAGCTGCCAATGTCAGCACTGTCTCCTCAGCCGCTATCAGTGCAAATCCGCGTCGGCTCATCGCCGATACCATCCGGGCTATTGCCGGATATCTGTGGCTGAGCATCTCGACTTTTCCAGATTTCCACTTCTCAAGCATCAGTATCTCTTCAAGTTCGTGAATCACGAACACTATAGGAAACAGCGATATCATTATTGTGGTTGAATTCATTTGGCATCAATTTAAGCATTAATAATAGCCTTGCTCCTGACTGTGAATTCTCGGATGTTGAGCAGGCCTAATTTGATAATCGCGCAGGACATCGCAGTGTCCTTTCACGTATATGGCGGCTTTGCAGTCAGGATATTTGTCAGCAGTTTCATTTCCTTTCTTGTTTATATGCAAAAGTATAGTATAATTCTATATTTCCAAACCTTTTCCGACAAGGCTGTATGAAATCCTATTGCAGATGTATAAAATAGTAATGCCTCGACTCACGTCGGGGCATCACCACTTAATAACTAATATTTGAAACTGTTTAGATTATCCTTTCCAGATTTTTTGTGCTTTCGGCCACATCGGCATCAGTAACCTCATAGTTTACGAGGTCGCCCGATAGATAGCGGTCGTAGGCACTCATGTCGATTAGTCCGTGTCCCGACAGGTTGAACAGAATCACTTTCTGTTCGCCGGCTTCTTTGGCTTTTTTTGCTTCGCGGATTGCGGTGGCAATGGCGTGAGCCGATTCGGGAGCCGGAATAATTCCTTCTGCCTTTGCAAACATTATTGCTGACTCGAACGATTCGAGTTGAGGAATATCGGTGGCTTCGATAAGTTTGTCCTCCATCAGTTGGCTCACCACTGCACCAGCACCGTGATAGCGCAGGCCTCCGGCATGTATGTTGGCCGGTGTGAATTCGTGTCCGAGAGTGAGCATCGGGATAAGTGGAGTGTATCCTGCTTCGTCACCGAAATCGTATTGGAACACACCGCGTGTGAGTTTCGGGCACGATGCCGGTTCTGCGGCAATGAAGCGGGTGTCGTATTCGCCATCCAACTTGTGGCGCAGGAACGGGAAGCTGATGCCCGAGAAATTGCTGCCGCCGCCAAAGCATCCTATCACTATGTCGGGATATTCACCAGCCATCTCCATCTGTTTCTCGGCTTCAAGACCTATCACTGTCTGGTGAAGTGCAACGTGGTTGAGTACCGAGCCAAGTGCATATTTGCAGTTGGGTGTTGAGGTGGCAAGTTCTACTGCCTCGCTGATTGCTGTACCCAACGAGCCTTGGTAGTTCGGGTGGTCGGTTATTATCTTGCGGCCGGCACGGGTCGACATGCTTGGCGATGCTATCACTTCGGCACCGTAGGTCTGCATTATTGAGCGTCGGTAAGGCTTTTGGTTGTACGATACCTTCACCATATACACCGCCAGTTCAAGTCCGAACTTGCGTGCTGCCAGCGACAGGGCTGCACCCCACTGTCCGGCTCCGGTTTCGGTGGTTACGTTGGTAACGCCTTCTTTTTTACAATAGTATGCCTGTGGAATGGCCGAGTTCAATTTATGAGAGCCCACTGGGCTTACGCTTTCATTCTTGAAATATATATGTGCAGGAGTGTCAAGTGCCTTTTCAAGCCCGCGTGCACGTACCAGCGGGGTGGGGCGCCAAATCTTGTACATCTCGCGTACTTCTTCCGGAATTTCAATCCAGCTGTCGGTTACGTTCAACTCCTGCCGTGATGCCTCCTGCGAGAAAATCGGGTATAAATCCTCGGCTTTCAGCGGCTGTTTTGTGCCCGGGTGCAGATAGGGCCTGGGCTTGTTGGGCATTGATGGTATAATGTTATACCATGCAGTGGGAATGTCTTTCTCTTGAAGTATATATTTCTTCGAATCTTCCATAAATATGTAATTTTTGGTATTATTAATGCAAATATACCCTCATATATTTGAATATCCAAGAATATATACAAAAAAAGAGCAACAATATTTAAATTGCTGCTCTTCTGTGAATATTTTGTGTATGATTATTACATCATGCCACCCATTCCGCCCATTCCTGGGTTAGCCATTGCTGGTGCCGGGTTTTCTTCTTTCTTTTCAGCGATAACGCATTCGGTGGTGAGGAACATACCTCCAATTGAGGCTGCGTTCTCAAGAGCAACGCGGGTTACCTTGGCGGGGTCGATTACACCTGTTTCAAACAAGTGCTCAAACTGCTCGGTGCGAGCGTTATAGCCGTAGTCGCCTTCGCTGTCCTTTACTTTTTGTACGATTACTGCACCCTCAAGACCGGCATTGAATACAATCTGACGAAGTGGCTCTTCGATGGCACGCTTAACGATTTCGATACCGGTGGTTTCGTCTTCGTTGTCGCCCTTGAGGCCTTCAAGACACTTGATGCAACGGATATAGGCTACACCGCCACCTGGTACGATACCTTCGGCGATGGCTGCACGGGTTGCGCTCAATGCATCGTCAACACGGTCTTTCTTTTCCTTCATCTCAACTTCAGATGGAGCACCAATGTAAAGAACTGCTACTCCGCCGGCAAGCTTGGCAAGACGTTCCTGAAGTTTCTCGCGGTCGTAGTCGCTCTTGGTAGTTTCAATCTGACCCTTGATTTGTGCAACACGTTCTGCAATTCGCTCCTTGTCGCCAAGACCGTTTACGATGACAGTGTTTTCCTTGTTCACTGTAACCTTTTCAGCGCGGCCGAGCATATCGACTGTAGTGTTTTCGAGTGTCAGGCCTTTCTCTTCCGAGATTACGATACCGCCGGTGAGTGTTGCGATGTCCTCGAGCATTTCCTTTCTGCGGTCGCCAAAGCCAGGAGCCTTTACGGCACATACCTTCAATGAACCGCGAAGACGGTTGACAACCAATGTTGCGAGTGCTTCGCTGTCAACATCTTCAGCAATTATGAGCAACGGACGGCCACTCTTTGCCGATTCTTCGAGTATAGGAAGCATATCCTTCAGAGCAGAAATCTTCTTGTCGTAGAGCAGGATGTATGGATTTTCCATTTCGCATTCCATCTTCTCGGTGTTGGTGGTGAAGTATGGCGAGATGTAACCGCGGTCGAACTGCATACCTTCAACTACGTCAACGTGAGTGTCGGTACCCTTGGCTTCTTCTACTGTGATTACGCCTTCTTTCTTCACCTTGCGCATTGCCTCAGCAATAAGTTGACCTATTTCAGCATCGTTGTTGGCCGATACGCGGGCAACGTTTTCAATCTTCTCAAGGTCGTCGTCAACTTCCTGTGCCTGAGCTTTGATGCCTTCAACCACCTTGGCAACGGCTTTGTCGATACCGCGCTTAAGGTCCATCGGGTTGGCACCGGCTGTTACGTTCTTCAAGCCGTTGGCTACGATGGCCTGTGTGAGCACTGTTGCAGTGGTGGTGCCATCGCCAGCATCGTCGCCGGTTTTCGAGGCTACTTCCTTCACGAGCTGTGCGCCCATGTTCTGGAATGCATCTTCAAGTTCCACTTCCTTGGCCACTGTCACACCATCCTTGGTGATGTGTGGTGCACCGAACTTCTTTTCGATGATTACATTGCGGCCTTTAGGACCAAGTGTCACTTTTACTGCGTCGGCCAATGCATCAACGCCTTTCTTAAGCTCTTCGCGTGCCTGAATGTTGAATTTTATTTCTTTTGCCATGATTTCTTTCTCCTTAGTTTAATTAATGTGTTGTTTTTATTATCCAATGATTGCCAAAATGTCAGACTGACGCATCATCAGGTATTTCTTGCCCTCGAATTCAATCTCGGTGCCTGCATATTTGCCGTAAAGAACGGTATCGCCAACCTTTACAATCATTTCTTCGTCTTTTGTGCCGTTGCCTGTTGCAACTACTGTGCCCTTGAGCGGTTTCTCCTTTGCCGAATCCGGAATGATGATGCCGCCTACTGTCTTTTCTACTGCTTCTGCAGCTTCAATAAGAACTCTGTCGGATAATGGTTTGATTTGCATAATTCTATTTTGTTTTAAGTTTATATTTGCTTTTGTTGTGCACTTCTCTTTATCGCATATTTTGTGCCAATGTGGGCAACTGGACATTTTGTCATATGTCATTGACACCCTTTCATGCATCTTAAATTATGCTATTTAGCATCTTTTCATTTTAGTTTTTTCCACTTATTGCATTTTTTCAAAAAAAAATTGCACATTAACTTTTATTTGTATAAATTCGTGGCATACACAGCAATACCAAATTAATATACCGACATTAAATAATTAACCAAATATAAACACTCTATATTAATTATGAGCTACTTGAAATTTGATAAGAATCTGATGATTAACCTTGAGCAGTCCTTGCCTAAGGAAATGCTGAGGACCAATCAGTCAGGTGCGTATCATTGTACAACCATTGTAGGTTGCAACACCCGTAAACAGCACGGGTTGTTGGTTATCCCTATCCCTGAGTTGGGCAATGAAAACCATGTGCTCCTGTCTTCGCTCGATGAAACTGTCATTCAGCATGGAGCTCCTTTTAACCTTGGCATTCACAAGTATCACGGCAACTGCTTCAGCCCTAACGGACACAAGTACATTCGCGAATTCGATTGTGAAAGTGTGCCAAAGCTCACATATCGTGTGGGTGGTGTTATCATGACCAAGGAAAAAGTATTTATTTCCCATGAAAACCGTATTATAATAAAATACACTCTTCTGGAGGCACATTCTCCCACTGTTCTTCAGTTCAGACCGTTCCTTGCTTTCCGCAATGCCAACTCTCTATGTATGGCCAACGGAATGGCTAACCAAGGCTACACCGAATGCGCCAACGGTATTGCATGCAAAATGTATGAGGGTTATCCTACGCTTTACATGCAGTTTAACCACAAACCAGAGTTCGTGTTCTGCCCAACATGGTACAAAGGCATTGAATACTCCAAGGACGAAGACCGTGGAATCCCTTACAGCGAGGACCAGTTCGTGCCTGGATATTTCCAGCTCCCGATAAAGAAGGGCGAGTCGATTTATTTCTCTGCCGGAATCTCCGAATCGAATACCCGCAATTTCAGCAAGCTATACGAAGCCGAGGTTAAGTCGCGCACTCCGCGTTTCAGCTTCTACAACTGCCTCAAGAACTCTGCAAAGCAGTTCTATCTGAAGAACAGCGATGGAATGTATCTCGTTGCCGGTTATCCTTGGTTTAAGGTGCGTGCCCGCGACGAGTTTATTGCACTTCCAGGTGCCACTCTGGCAGTTACTCACCCTGTGGAGTATGACGAAATAATGAAGTCGGCCATCGATGCTATGTACAATTTCATGCGCGAAGGCAAGCTCGACAAGAACATTGAGCTTATCGACCTCCCCGACGTACCTCTTTGGTCGGTATGGACGGTACAGGCTCATGCCAAAAAATTCGACATTGAATCAACACGAAAGAAATTTGGCCAATACGTTGCCGACGTGGTTGAATATATTCTGGGCAACACTCATCCCAACCTCTTCTATAACGACAATGGCCTGGTATCGACCAACGGCAAGCAGCGCCCGGTTTCGTGGATGGACTCTTCACACCCCGACGGCACTCCGATTATTGCCCGCAGCGGTTATCTGGTTGAATTCAACGCATTGTGGTATAATGCCCTTCGCTTTGCAGCTCAATTGTTTGAAGGCGTTGAGGAGATGGCTGAGAAGGTGGAGAAGTGGAACACCATTGCACAGAAGTGTGGTGAATCGTTCGTTAATACTTTCTACAACGATTTCGGCTACCTGTACGATTATGTCGACGGATATTATGTCGACCTCAGTGTTCGCCCCAACATGTGTATCGCAATCGGTCTCGATTACTCGCCGCTCGACAAGCGTCAGCGCAAATCGGTACTCGATGTGGTAACCCGTGAACTCCTCACACCAAAGGGCCTTCGCACTCTCAGCCCGAAAAGCTACGGTTACAACCCTACATACCTCGGTACTCCAGAACAGCGCGAATATGCCTATTACGAAGGCACTGTTCGTCCATGGCTCATCTCGTTCTATGCATCGGCTTATATAAAGGTGTTCGGTATACAGCGAATCTCGTTCATCGAACGAATGATGATTGGTTACGAAGCCGAAATGACCGAAGGCTGTATCGGTTCGCTCTCCGAACTCTACGACGGCAATCCTCCGTTTGTCGGTCGTGGTGCCATCAGCTATGCTATGAACGTGGCCGGTGTGGTTGAAGTGCTGCGCCTGTTCAAGAACCTGCATATCATTGATAAGTAACCTTATGTCAGAAACCTATTTCAATTAGATATATGAAAGCATTAATGTTTGGGTGGGAGTTCCCGCCTCACATTCTCGGTGGTTTGGGCACCGCCAGTTATGGCCTTACCAAAGGCATGCACGAGAATGGTGATATGGATATTACTTTCGTAATTCCTAAGCCTTATGGCGATGAAGAAAAGGGGTTTGCCAAGATTATCGGTGCCAACTGCGTGCCAGTGGTGTATCGCGAAGTGTTCAGCGACTACGTGGAGAAACGCATTGGCAACGTCATGGACCCCCAACTCTATTACGATTTGCGTAGCCACATTTATGGCGACTTCCGTTATATCAATGTCAACGATCTCGGTTGCATTGAATTCTCTGGCCGTTATCCCGACAATCTGCTCGAGGAAATCAACAACTACTCGATTGTTGCCGGTGTGATTGCCCGCACTGTCGATTGCGACATTATCCATTCGCACGACTGGCTCACATATCCTGCCGGCATACATGCCAAGCAAGTTACAGGCAAGCCGCTCGTTATCCACGTTCATGCAACCGACTTCGACCGCTCACGTGGAAATGTGAATCCTACAGTGTTTGCCATTGAAAAAGATGGTATGGAACATGCCGACCACATCATAACCGTCAGCAACCTCACACGCCAGACCGTTATCGAAAAATATGGCATAAATCCAGCCAAGGTGACAACTGTCCACAATGCAGTTCAGCCTCTCAGCCAGGAACTACGCAGCATCGAAGTGCAGAAACCGAAGGAGAAAGTGGTTACCTTCCTCGGCCGAATCACAATGCAGAAAGGTCCTGAATACTTCGTTGAGGCCGCTGCAAAAGTGCTCCAGAAGAAGCACAATGTGCGCTTTGTGATGGCCGGTAGTGGCGATATGATGGAAAAGATGATTCGTCTGGTGGCCGACCGCGATATTGCCGACCGTTTCCACTTCACTGGCTTCCTCAAGGGCCGTCAAGTGTACGAGATGCTCAAGGCCAGCGATGTTTACATCATGCCTTCGGTGTCTGAACCTTTCGGTATCTCACCCCTCGAGGCTATGCAGATGGGAGTTCCGTCGATTATCTCGAAGCAATCCGGATGTGCCGAAATCCTTACAAATGTCATCAAGACCGACTACTGGGACATTGACGCTATGGCCGACGCTATATACTCAATCATAACCTATCCGGCTATGTATAAGCACCTCCGCGAAAGTGGCCTCGCTGAAATCGATACCATCCAATGGAAAAAGGCCGGTGCTAAGGTTATCGACATTTACAAAAAGACAATCAACCATTCTTTCTAAAATTATAAACCGATTATAATATGAAATCAATTTGTTTTTATTTCCAAATACATCAGCCGTTCCGCCTGCGCACTTATCGTTTCTTCGATATCGGTAACGACCATTACTACTACGACGATTTCATGAACGATGACATCGTCAGCCGCATTGCCCAGCGTTCTTATCTCCCTGCAAACGAAACAATTAAGGAGATGATCAACACCTACGGCAAGAAGTTTAAGGTGGCATTTTCTATCTCCGGCACTGCTCTTGAGCAGTTTGAGCAATTTGTGCCTGAGTTCATCGACTCGATGAAGGAACTTGTGGCTACCGGTTGCGTGGAATTCCTCTCCGAAACCTATGCCCACTCGCTTTCATCGCTCAGCGACCCCGAAGAGTTTCGCCAGCAAGTGGCTGCACACGACGAAAAGATTCAGCAGCTGTTCGGCGTTACTCCTAAGGTGTTCCGTAACACAGAGCTTATCTATAGCGACGATATCGCTTCGATGGTTTATGCCATGGGGTTCAAGGGTATGATTGCCGACGGTGCCAAGCACATCCTCGGATGGAAGTCGCCTAACTATCTCTACAGCTCGGTTTCCGCTCCTAAACTGAAACTCCTGCTCAAGAATTCACACTTCTCCGACGATATCTCTTTCCGTTTCAGCAATTCGGAATGGAACGAATATCCGCTCACTGCCGATAAGTTTATCAACTGGATTAACGGTCTGCCCCAGGAAGAGCAAATCGTCAACCTGTTTATGAACTACGAGACCCTTGGCGAACTTCAGCCTCGCGAATCTGGTATTTTCGAGTTCCTTAAGGCTATACCTCGTTTTGCCTTTGAAAACGATGTGAATTTCATTACTCCGTCGGAGGCTATCTCGAAACTCAAGCCAGTGGCTCAGTTGTCGGTGCCTACTCCAATGTCTTGGGCTGACGAAGCACGCGATACCAGTGCTTGGCTTGGAAACAATCTGCAGAACGAGGCATTCCACAAACTGTACAGCATTGCCGAACGCGTTCGCCTCTGTGAGGACCGAAAACTCAAACAGGATTGGTATTACCTTCAGGCTAGCGACCACTTCTATTATATGTGCACCAAGCATTTCAACGACGGTTCCGTTCATTCGCACTACAGCCCTTACGACACTCCGTTTGCTGCTTTCACCAACTATATGAATGTCCTTTCCGACTTCATCGTTCGTGTTGAGGAACAATATCCTCTCAGCATCGAGAACGAAGAGCTCAATGCACTGCTAACAACCATCCGTAACCAGTCGCAGGAAATCTCTGAACTGAATAAGGAAGTCGACATGCTCCGCAACAACCTCATCCACGAGGACAAGGAGGAAAAGGAAGCAGCCAAGCCTAAGGCCCCGGCTAAGAAAAAGCCAGCTGCAAAGAAAACAGATAAATAAGGCCGAGTATTGACCCTAACAAAAAGGGGACTCCATCATGGAGTCCTTTTTTTGTTTGCTGTAATATTGTGCTGTTAATCTCAATAATTGACATATGAAGTCCTATTTTGATTATTGCTAATATCTACACTCAGGAGTAGTTCATTTTACTGTGTTTAAATAATATTAATCTATGTTGAAAATAATTTAAATATAATAAGGTTATAGACTTTGAAATATCTAACTGCTAAATGAATTATTTTTTTACCAATCCGGGACGGATTTATTACTGTCAGCTGAATGTCTATTTAAGTACATCAAGTAACCATCAGCTAACAACAATAATTTTGATATTGTATTTATATAAGCCATTGAGTATGCGCCCTTATGTTTTGACGATTTATTAAATGGAAATGTTGAACCAATATCAATTGTACCGCTTTCTACTTGCCCAATGTTTGCATAACCCATTCTATAATTTCTTGTTAATAATGATAGACGAACACGATTGTCTTTATACAAAACAATGATTTCAATAGGAGCTTTAACAATAGTAGCACCAATGAACTTTTGATCATATGCTACTTGTCCTAAATCTCCCACACATATAATACGGTACTCATTAGATTCTTG